>CAYHRR010000007.1:0-12999 GCA_964358875.1 uncultured Planctomycetaceae bacterium
GCGTTCTACCCGGAGTGTGAGCTTCACGCTGGACCGGTTTGAGGGGGCTGGGTCACCGTGACGCTCACGCGACCGATCGAGAGCGCGATCGCACGGTCGCGGTAGTGGCGCACGTATCGGGCTCGGTTCGAGCGGGCAACTCGATGTGTGCCGAGGTTGACGATCTAGCGAAGTGCGGTCGCTACTTCCGTCGTGCCGAAACCGCAGCGCGAACGTCGCCGGTTCGATTTCTGTCGGCGCACTAGCAGCGCGTGCGCATCGGTTCGCGCGCGCGCTCCTGCGCGGCGGGTGAGGCGAACTTCTTTGCTGCTGCGTGCGCCCACATCTTTTCGATGTACGCGACCGCATCCGGCGTCTTGCACGCAGTGTCGCCGTGATCGACTTCGACCTTGCCGATGCATTTTGCCGACGCGATCGCTGCTTTGTGCAGCACGGAGTTTCGCCCGCCGATCGTGATCACGGCCATGTTCATCGCTTCGCGTTCGGCGTTGGGCGCTGCGTGGATCGACTTCTCGATGTGTGCGAGGCGTTGCACGAACCACTCGTCCGGCGTCGTCTCGTCACGGTTCGCGACGACGCCCGCGAGCACCCACGCCGTGGCGCGCAACTTCGAGTCGGACGACGCCAACCACTCGCGCGCCTTCGCGGTCGCGTGCGGAGTCTCTGCCGCCAGCATCGCCACGTAGCTGCCACACATCCGCGCGCCGAAATCGCCGGCCCAATGGTCGAGATCGGAGGCCGTCATCTTCGCCGGATCGGCGATCTTCACCGCGAGCGTCCGCGCGTCGTGGTTCTTCGTGTCCCACAGCGCGAGCGCGAGTTCGTGATCGACGCCGATGCGCTTCACGAGTGTCTTCAACGTGGCGAAGCTGACTCCGAACATGGGCTCTTGCGCGCCGTGACGCGCATAGGTCTTGCGCGTCTGCGCTGAGCCCGCCTTCTCGAGCGCGCGCATCGTTTCGGCGAAGGACATGCGGGAATCGGCGGCTTTCTTGGTGGTTCGGGTTACGGGCATGCCGAGAGCCTAGCGGAGGTCGCGGCGCGCGGCGCGGTGCTCACCGACAGCGCAATCGCCCGCCGCAGCGCTTCCTGATTCGAGGCTGCCCCCATCGCGGGTCCGGCTTTGTCGGGCGGGGTCGTTTGCCAAGCTGGAGGTCGAGGGTTCAAATCCCCGCGCGCTTTGCACCCGACGGCTCCCCCACTTCAAGGTCGCACGTGCCCGCCACGGGTCACGATGGATCAAAAGGACATCGACCATGAACGCACTCAGTTCGGTCACGCTCGCCGGCCTGGCCGCCGCGATCCTCACGACCAACCTTCCCCAAGACAAGCAAGCCAAGAAGGACGACCCCGTGCAGCTCGGCAACTTCTCCGTCAGCCTCAACGTGAAGGACATCAAGGCGTCGATGGACTTCTACGAGAAGCTCGACTTCAAACAGGTGGGCGGAAAGCTCGAACAGAAGTGGGTCGTCCTTCAGAACGGCACGACCACCGTCGGCCTGTTCCAGGGGATGTTCGAAAAGAACATGCTGACCTTCAATCCCGGCTGGGATTCGAAGAAGGAGACGCTGAAGGAATTCCAGGACGTGCGCGAACTCCAACGCACCCTGAAGACGCGCGGCCTCAAACTGGAGCCCGAGGCCGACGAGACCACCGATGGACCGGCGTACTTCATGCTCGCCGATCCCGATGGCAACCCGATCCTCGTCGACCAACACGTGCCGAAGCCGAAGCACTAGAGGCCGAAGGATCCGCTGTGCGCGGCGCACGAGCATGGGGTCGCTGCTCCAGCGGATTCGAACGCGTGGACGTGGCGCAGCATCACTAGGTCAATGCGAAAGCGCAGGTGCGACGCGAGCGTCGCGGGTTTGGTTTCCGTCGCGCGTCAGATTCGTCGCGTGACGGCGCCACTCGCCGAGGACTCGTCGATCGGCAACTCGCGCGCGCCTGCCCCGGCGCGCTTTGCACGGCGCGCGAGTCGTCGCTTCTGAGGCGAGCTCACGCCGCGCCACTGCCTCCGCGCCACACTTAGCCGGTGGTCGTGCGCTCGGATCGTGCGTAGTCCCGCACTACGCAGTTGCCATGACCACCTAGTCACGGCCGCCGTCGCGCTCAGCGTGATCTACTTCCGCGACACGACGCCTAAGCACAACGCGCCACGCACAACGACTGCCTTGTACGCGCACGCGGAGATCCCAGAGCACGCGCATCAGGCAACGCGCGTCGCTAGCCGGCGGCGCGTTTTTGTTGCCACGGAGGAACACATGCACCGGAAGTTCATGGCGCTCGCCACAGCGAGCATCGCAGTTTCGATCACCGGCACCGCGCGCGCGCAGTGCACTTCATTCACGTTTGCGTCGACGTTCAACGCGACGACGAGCAGTCCCGTCGGGCTCGCGTTCGGGGATGTCAACGGCGACCAAATGATCGACATGGTCACGTCGGATGCGACGAACGAGACGCTCTCGCTGATGCTCGGCACGGGCGCCGGCGCCTTCGCGCCGCCGACCACGCTCAGCGCCGGCCGCACGCCGCAAGCCGTCGCGCTCGGCGACATCGACGGCGACGCCGACCTCGACATCGTGGCGTGCAACCGCGGCATTTCGGGCGCGTCGGGTTGGCAGGATCACGGTTTCACCGTGCTCTGGAACGTCGGCGGCGCGTTCTCGACCTCGACCTTCGTGGCCTTGCCGGCCACCGAGATTCAACCCACGGACGTAGCGCTCGGCGATCTCGACGCGGACACGGACCTCGATGTCGCGCTGTGCCTGCACGGCACGGGCTATCTGCACAGCAAGGTGGCGACATTCCTCAACAACGGCGCGGGGAGCTTCGGCGCACCGGCACTCGCTGCGACGGGCTATGACCCGATCTCGATCACACTCGGTGACTACGACGTCGACGGCGCTCTCGACGCCTTCACCGCCAACTACCTGGGCAACTCGTTCAGCAGACTGCACGGCAACGGCAACGGCACGTTCGGCATCGGCTACTCGCAGTCGACGACGCAAACGCGCGAAGTAGCACTCGGCGACTTCGACGGAGACGGCGACCTCGACGCCGTCGTCGCCTACCGCTACGGCGTTCACCTCGTGCGCAACGTCGCCGGCGTGTTCACGTGGATCGCGTCGCTGTCGAACGGACTCTTGCCGGTCGCGGTGACGATGGTCGATCTCGACGGCGACGGTGACCTCGATCTCGTCAGCGCGGATCAATTCGGCGACGTCGTGTTCGTGTGGCTCGGTGACGGCACGGGCGCGTTCACGCTGAAAGAGCAAGTGGCCGCAGGCGATGGTCCGGTCGCAATCAGCTCAGCCGATGTCGACGGCGACGGCGACCTCGACCTGGGTCTGCCGCTGATCTCCGGTGGCGGCGTCAGCGTGCTGCGCAACGACTGCCTGCTCGGCACCTACTGCGTCGGGAAAGTCAACTCACAGGGCTGCACGCCGGCGATCGGGTCGAGCGGCCTAGCGAGTGTGAGCGGCGTCGACGATTTCCACGTCATCGCGACAGCGGAGCTCAACCACCAAAGCGGCATCGCGTTCTTCGGCCGGCACTCCGCGTCGGCGCCGTTCGCCGGAGGCACGCTGTGCGTGCAGCATCCTGTCGTGCGCACACCGTTGCAGGATTCCGGCGGCAACGCCGGACCGGACGATTGCTCAGGCGCGTACGACTTCCACGCCTCGCACGCGTGGTTCGCGCTGCATGGCTGGGGATCGGGCGACCAAGTCTTCGCGCAGTATTGGAGTCGAGATCCCGCTCAACCGGTCGGCGCGAAGATCGCGCTGTCGAACGCGCTGCACTTCACGCTGCAGCCGTGATCCGAACGGTGCGGTCGAGCGCCGTTGTTCTCCGATGAGTTGTCCGAGGCCGTCTGCGCGCGAGCGTGGTCGGCCTCGTTGCGTCGTCGCGGAGCCTTGGATCGAGGCGTCCTCGCTCGGTTGCTGAGTGGACAACCCAATGCGTCGGCGATGGGACGCGTGTCGATCGCAGGGCGTCACCGGACGGACCATCGAAGTCCGGCGCTCGCGCTACGCCTGCGGAAGATCCTCGTGCTCGAACCGCGCGAGTTCGTCGAGATGGCCGGTTACCGAGCGCAGCCCGCGGCCTGAAAGCGCGTCGATCCAGCGGCGCGCCCACGGCTCGATATCGGAACGCTCGACGTGCTTCTTCGACCATGCCTGCCCGAGCGCGAGCAGCACGAGCCCGAAAATCAGGTTCCCGATGAGGTACGAGAGCTGCACGCGGGCGAGCGCATCGACTTCGGTCAACGCCTCGAACGACACCAGCAGCGCGGGGAGCCAAAGTGTCGCCCCACCGAGCAACGCCCACTTGAGCGCGCGGTACTCGACGAGCTTGATGCGCTCGACATCGCGCTGGATCGCCGTCACACGGCCGCTGTAGTCGAGCTGCAAACAGTTCACCAAGAGGTACGCGCACAGCGCGGTGATCCCGATCGTGAAGACGGCCAACGCTCCCGCGACCACGACGTAGCGCGGCTCGGCGCCGTGAGCGGCGAGGACGGGCACAACGACGATCAGCGCTGCGATTCCCAGCGCGACCTCCAGCGCTCTCCACGCGGCGTAGGGCGCCAACGCGAAGCGGACCTTGCGCAGCAGCATCTCGCGCAGAAGCCGTTCGTCGACGGCGATGCTCCGCTCCAACAGAGCGCCGTGAGCCGCCCACACGTTCTTGAGTTCATCGAATTTCATGTCGTCACTCCGTCGGGTTCGCGCGCGCGCGTTGCTCAAACGCGACGCGCAGCTTGTCTTTGATGCGGCCCAGCTTCGTGCCCACGTTGGACACGGAAATTCCCAGCACCTCTGCGATCGACGCGTGGTCGTTGTCGTCGAGGTCGAGCACGACGAGCGCCTTGTCGAGCGCGCTCAGGTCGTCGATGCAGCGCAGCAGGACCTGCACGTCTTCACCGGGCTCGACCGCGGGCGCGGCGGTGATCGTGATCGCGTGGAGGTCGATCGACAGATGCCGGTCGCGATGTCGGAATTCGCGGCGGTGGAACGAGATCGCCACGTTGAGAGCGATGCGATAGATCCAGGTCGTCTCCTTGAAGCGCGGGTCGTACCGCTCGCGCGAGCGCCACAACTGCACGGCGATTTCTTGGACGACGTCCTCGCGGTCCGTCGCGTCGCGGCAGTAGGCGAAGGCGACCTTGTGGATCAACCCGGCGTGCCTGCGGAGCAAGTCAGTGAGTTCTGTGGCGTCCATCGGTGCTGCGAGATGATTCGCCGGCGACGCGCGCCGCATCACACGCTTGCGCCTTTTCTTGCGCCGTGCACCTAACCACAACGGCGCGGGTGTGCGCGACACCCGACCGCGCACGCCTCCTCGCCACGCAATGCCCACAGCACTGGGCGCCGCTCGAATCGGCACCTCGACTATGCTCTCGGCGATGAGCGCTGTGCCGCAGGAGCCTGGGTCGCAACCGCACGAGCGGCACGAGACCTCCTTCTATGTGGCGGGTGCGCGCGACGGAAACGTCGCAGACCTCGAACGTCTGTACGAACGCAGCTTGCCCGCGCTGTGTGTGTGGATTCGCGCGCGCGTCACGCACGGGCTGCGCATGCAGATCGACGTCGAAGATCTCCTGCAGGAAGTTTGGTTGCGAGCGCTGGCGGGCTTCGCGCGCTTCGACCCGGAGCGCTCGAGCTTCCGCACGTGGCTGATCGGCATCGCGAAGAACGTGCTGCTCGAATCGTTGCGCGAGGCCAGCACCTCGCGGGGCAGGCTTGCCGCGACGGGGCAGTCTTCGATTCTCGACCGCGTCCCGGATTCGGTGACGACGCTGACGCGCGCGGTGACCCGCAACGACGACGTGCAGCACATGCACGCGTTCATCGCGCAGCTCGATGAGGACGAACGCGCGCTGCTGCTCGGCCATGGAATCGAGGGCTTGACGCTGAGCGAGATCGGGTTGCGCTTGGACGTTTCCGCCGAGACTGCAGGCAAGCGCTGGCAACGCCTCGTCGCGCGCTTGCGCGATCCGGCCGTCTGGTCCAACGTGCTCGGGCCTGCGTCCGCTTGAGACGCGTTGAAATCGAACCACCCATGCACGCCGCACGAGACTCGACCGGGCGGGATGCGAGTTCCGTGTTGTTCGATTTCCTGGCCCTGGTCGTCGTCGATCGGAACTCCGGAAAGCTGCGCACGCTGACCGAGTACCAGCGCATCTTCCCCGGCTTCGAGGCGGAGATCGCGGTCGAGTACGAGCGCGTCGTGAACGCAGATGCGCAGCCGACGCCGCGCGAGGACGCGCCACCGAAGCACATCGGACGCTATCGCGTGCTGCACGAGCTCGGTCGCGGCGGACAAGCGCGCGTGTGGCTCGCGTTCGACGAGAAGCTCCGCCGCCACGTTGCCGTGAAGGTCGTGACTGGTTCCTTCGGCTCCGTTTCGCACGAGCGCCGCGAACGCCTGCGCCGCGAGGCCAACGCCGTTTCGCGGCTCGATCACCACGGCATTTGCGCGATCTACGAGGCCGACCTCGACTGCGCGACGCCGTACTTGGCGATGCGCTACGTGCCCGGCGAAACGTTGGCGGCGCGCCTCGCCTCCACGCGCGCACACTCGGAGAACGCGAGCGACCTCGGAGCGACGCTCGCGACGCCGGCCTTGCGTCCGCGGCGCGCCGCTGAGCTCTCCGAATTCCTGCGCTTCTTCGAAAAACTCGCGCGCGCGCTGCACGCCGCGCACGAGGCCGGGCTCGTGCACCGCGACATCAAGCCGAGCAACGTGATGGTCACGCCGGCCGGCGAGCCGGTGGTCCTCGACTTCGGTCTCGCGCGCGACGAGAGCTCCGACGAAATCACGCTCACGCAATCCGACGCGGTCGTCGGCACGCCGGTCTACATGGCGCCCGAACAGCTCGGCCTCGCGCACGGCGAGCCTGATCGACGCACCGATGTCTACGCGCTCGGCACGACGCTCTACGAGTGCCTCACGCTCCGCCGGCCGTTTGCGGGCCGCGGTGTCGAAGCGATGCGCGATGCGATTCGCGCAGGAGCTCTCGCCGATCCGAAGGAGCACAACGCGAGCATCCCCTCCGACCTGCGCGTCGTCGTCGCCACCGCGCTCGAGCGTGATCCCGAGCGTCGCTACGCGAGTGCGCTCGACTTCGCTGAGGATCTGCGTCGCGTTCGTGAATACGAGCCGATCCACGCTCGCCCGCCGAGCACCTGGACGCGACTGGTGCGTTGGTCGCAGCGCCATCCGACGGGCGCCGTCGCGTGCGCGTTGTCGGCAGCTGCGCTGGCCGGTTGGATTGCGACCGAACGCATCAGCGCGCGCGAACTGCGAGCGAAGGACAAGGAAACGCAGCTTGCGCTCGGCGACGCCCAAACGGCGAACGCGAAGCTACTCGGCGCTGCGTTGCGCGAGCGCGCCGCGGATGAAGAGCACAGAAATCCGTTGCTCGGACTGTTGCTCGCGCGCGAGGCCTTCGCGCGGGATCCCTTCGCGCGTTCGAGCCGTGCCTTGCTGGACGCGTTGCAAACTCCGACCGAGGAGCAGGTGTTGATGCTCGCCGAGGGCGGCGCGATGCAGGCCTTCGATTGCTCGCCCGCGAGTTCGCTCGTTGCATCGGGCGACATCACCGGTCGGATCGATGTGTGGCAAGTCGGCACTGATCGACACCCCGTCGATCTGAAGGCGGGTGAAACTGGCGTGCTGTCGGTCGACTTGGCCGCCGACGATTTGCGCGTAGCGTTTTCGACCGAGGGCGGTGAGTCCGGTGTCGTGTCGTTGACGAGCAATCGCGTGCAGCTTCGCTTCGCGAGGCAACTCGGCCCGGTGCTGTGGATTGAGTTCTCACCGGACGGTGAGCGCGTCGCGGCAGCGTCACTCGACGGCACCCTGCGCGTGTGCAATGCCGGCGACGGGCGCGAGCTCGTCACGCTTCGCAACGAATCCGAACCTGCGGGCCTCGTGCGTTGGGATGCGAGCGGCAAGCGCTTGCTGAGCTCGACCAGCAACATGGTCTTCGAGAAGTTCGACCGCGGCAGCTCGAACGACGTTTTCGTTTGGAATGCGGATTCCGGCGCGCTCCTGCGGCGACTGCACGGCCACACGGGCGCGATCCGCAGCATCGAGTGCTCGCGCGACGGGCGACGCGTGCTGACCAGTTCGAGTGACGGCACGGCGCGCATGTGGGACGCCGATACCGGTGTCGAGCTGTGGAGCACGCGTGCGCCCGGAGACACAGGTTCGCGCGCACGCTTCAGTCTGAGTGAGACGTCCGTCGCGTTTGCCTACGACCCCGGCGTGCTGCTGCTCGACGCGCGCACGGGCACGGTGCTGCACACGCTTCCGAATGCAGGCGAGCGACGCGTGGCGGACGTCGATTTCAGCCCGGACGAGAGCTTGATCCTCGCCGTCAGCCAGGACGGCGTGGCGCGCGTGTTCCAAACGTCCGACGGCGCGTGCGTCGCCGTCTACCGCGAACACGGGAAGATCCCGTTCGGGCGGTTCTGCGGCGCGGGAGAACGCATTGCATGTCTCGGCGGCAACGCGGTGCATGTGTGGCGCTGCGGCGCGCGGACACTGCCGATCACGCTCGCTGAGCGCGGCGACATGCGCGCGCCGGAAGCGCTCGTGCGCGCCGACTTGGACGCGCACGGAGCGTTCGCCGTCACGGCCTCAGCGGAAGGCTGCGTGCGACTTTGGGAGGTCGACGGCCCGAGCTCGGCGTCGAGCGTCGTGTCACGCGGTGCGCACGTCGTGTGCGCGAGCTTCGATCCCGGCGGCGAGCGCATGGCGGTCGTGCGCGTCGACGGTTCGTGCGAAATCCGCTCCGGCTCGCTTTGGACGAGCGCCGATTCGCGCTCGGCGCCGAGTGCTGTGCTCACGTGCGCGAGGTTCAGTTCGTCGGGCAAGCTCGTCTGCGCCGGAGCCGAGGACGGCCGCCTGTGGTTGTTCGACGCCGAGTCCGCGCGCGACCCGGAACCGCTCGGAGAATCTCGCTCCCCGGTGCTCAACGTGTGCATCGATCCCAGCGATCGAGTGCTCCTCGCACTGCATGCGGACGGAACCGTGCGCGGCTGGAACCTCGCGACGCGCACGCTCATCGACACCGTCACCGGCACTCGCGCGTTGCCGGCGACGCGAGCCGCTTCGATCGCCGCAGCCTTCACTCGCGACGGCGAACGCGTGGCTGTCAATTTCGGCGAGGCCTGGCACACCGACACTTTCCGCGCGTGCGACTTGACGCTTCTGACCCGCTCGAAGTCGCTCGTGCTCGGCGCCGTAGCGTTCGCACCGAGCGGCGACGCGTTGGTGGAAGCGGCGAAGTGGGCCGGTTTGATTCGCGTCACGCCGGTTGGAAGCGCTCGCCCCCAGGCCGAGTCGTCGCTCGGCCCTTGGTTCTTCTCCGACAGCGACCTGAGTGCCGACGGCACTTTGCTCGCTACGAGTTGGTCGGACCCCACGGTGTTCGTCTTCGACATCGAGCAACGTGAAACGGTGCTCGAACTCTCACGCCACACGGGCAGCGTCACGTCGATCCGCTTCAGTCGCGACGCCAAGCGCTTGATCACCGCTTCGAAGGACGGCACCGCGATCGTGTGGCCCGTCGACGTCTACGCGGAAGCCGGGCGGCGCTTGCCGGGGACCAGCGAAGCATTGCTGCGTCACTACCGAGTGGACGTGAACTCGCTCACGCAGGCCGGCGCGCTGCCGGCTGCAGCGCAGAAATAGCGCTCGCGACCGTTCCGGCTCAGCGCAGTGCGTGCGCAGCGCATTTCAGGCGTTCGAGTTGCCTGCGACCCACCTGTCCACGGCGCGCGTGATCTTCGCGCGATTTCTTGTCCGCCCGTGGGGGGCCGTCGCATCAACCCGACGAACGCTCCGCGCCTCGATCTCCCGCGTCGAACGATGGCCCCCCATCGGCTTTCGCCGCACGAACTGACGTCCCGCGGCGCGTTCGCACCGCCCCGACCGACAACCCGCGCGGCCGACCGAGCCTCACACGCACCCGGAGACCAAGACCATGGATCGCCACAACGCAGACCTTCGTACGACGGGTGCCGCAGCGCTCGCACTCGTCTTCACCCATGCTTCCGCTTTCGCGCAATGCGGTTGGAGCACGCGCTTCGGGCCGCCAGGCGGAGGCGGCGACGGTATGAACGCGCGCGTCTGCGACATGGTCGTGCTCGATGACGGATCGGGCCTTCAGGGAGAGTTGATCGCCGGCGGCGAATTCACGATCGCTGGCTCGGCGGCCGCGCCGATGCGCGTCGCAACCTTCAACGGCACGAACTGGACCGCTGTCGGAAGCGGCGGCGCGACGAACGGCACCGTGTTCGGACTCACGACGTACATCGGAGCGCCGTTCGGGATCGTGTCGCCGGGTTCGGAGGTCTACGCGGGCGGAGCCTTCACGACCATGGACGGCGTTGCGGCGAATCACGTCTCCGTGCTCGCCGGAGGGAGTTGGCTTCCGACGTTGGACATGGGCACCGGCGTCGATGGGACGGACGGCGACGTGACTGCGCTGGTCGCGTACGACCTCGATGGAACGGGCTGGCTTCCGCCGCTCTTGTTCGTCGGTGGACAATTCACTCAGGCCGGCGGCAACCCCGCGAACAACGTTGCAGTGTGGAGCGGCGCAAATTGGGGTGCGCTCGGCGGTCTCGGCAGCTGCGTAGGCGGCGGCACCGACGCCCGCGTCGATGCGCTGTGCGTGTTCGACGACGGCAGCGGCGCCGGTCCGCAGCTCTACGTCGGCGGCTACTTCGGCAACGTCGACTGCAACATTCCCGCGAGCTTGGTCGCGCGGTTCGATCCGTTCACTTGGACCTGGTCGGCGGTCGGCGCGCTCGCGGGCACGAACGTCTACGACCTCACGGTGTTCGACGACGGCAGCGGCCCGCAGCTCTACGCGGGCGGCGATCTCGCCGGCATGAACCACGTCGTGAAGTGGAACGGCTCGACGTGGTCGACGGTCGGCCCGGGCTTGGACGACGAAGTGCGCGACTTGCTCGTGTACCAGTGCGGAGGCGAGCCGCAGTTGATCGCCAGCGGGAGTTTCAGCGCGTCGACGAGCGGCTCGACGTGTCCGCTCGTTGGCAAATGGGATGGCGTCAATTGGATCCGCGCGGACAACCTGGGTATCGGCCTGACCACCGGTGTGCCGCTGACCGCGCTGTGCATGGCCGATTACAACGACGTCGATCATCCCGAAGACCTATATGTCGGCGGCGCGTTTCTCGACGCGCAGAACCAACCATCGAACTTCATCGCGGCGACGTGCGCTTGCAGGCAGGCGCCCTTCCCCGTGATCAACGGTGAGATCGCTGTGACGACGATGGGCCTCGCGGACAGTCCGTATGTGCTCAGCCTCGTCGATGTGCGCCCGGCGCTTCCTGCACCCGACACGAATTGGGACGCGCCGATGTTCCACAACGAATTCATGCCGTCGAATCCGAGCGAAGTGTGGAATCTTGACAACCTCGGACAGGTCTTCGGCGTGTGCTACGACGGCGCGACGCCGCCGAATATATATGTCGCGGCGACGTCGATCTACATGGTCGACACCTACGGCCCGGCTGGCGCAGGAGGCGTCTACAAAATCGACGGCGGGAGCTGCCACATCAGCACGTTCCTCACGACGTGGCCGTACTCGACGCTCGCTTGCGTCAACAGCGTTTGTCCGGATTCCAAGATGCTGCCCAACACGGGGCCGGCCCTGGGCGACATCTGCTACGACCGTTTCCACAACGTGTTTTTCGTCAGCAACATGGAGGACGGGAAGATCTACCGCCTCGACACAAACGGCAACGTGCTCCAGGCCTTCGATCCGTTCGTCGCCGACGACGAGACCGCGGGCTATGCACCGCTCGGCGAACGTGTGTGGGCGCTGCAAGTATTCAATCCGCGGCAGCTCTACTTCAGCCGCTGGAACAAGGACGCGTCGAATGGCGGCTCCACGACGGACAACGAGATTTGGGTCCTCGGCATACAGGGGAACGGCGCCATGTTCGGAACGCCACAACGCGCGGTCACACTAGCCCCCGAGCCCGGCCAGCCTTTCGCCATGCCGTGTTCCGACATCACGTTTTCTCCCGACAACAAACGCATGCTGATCGCTCAGCGCCACATGCTGACCGAGACCGACGCGTGGGCACACGGGTCAGCGGTGCTCGAATTCATTGGAGGAACGATGACCAACGTGACCGGTTGGACGCGCGCCGGGACCAACGACTTCTGGCTCGGCGACTGGAACCCCTATTGCAACGCGGCCGGCGGCGCGGACTACGACTGCGACCTCAACGTGTTCGCCACAGGCGACGCATTGAAGTACCAGGCCCCCGAATACATCTATGGACTGCAGCGCATTCCTGCGGGCGGCAATACGTCTGCCACCGCTACCTCGACCAGCCAAATCCACGACATGAACCGCAACACGTCAGTCGGCAACAAGACGCAAATCGGCGACTGCGAGGTGTTTCGACGGAACTGCCAGTCGAATCACTGGATCTACGGCACGGCAAAGATCAACAGTCAAGGCTGCATGCCCGCGATGGATGCGACAGGCCTACCCCACGCAAGTGCGAACGGCGGCTTCGAAATCACGTGCACGAACCTGCTCGGAAACATGACCGGCCTGCTCTTCTACGGCCTCAACGGGCCCCACGCCTCGCCGTTCCAAGGCGGCACGTTGCTCGTCACTGCACCGCTCAAGCGCACGCCCGTGACGAATTCGGGCGGCACCACGTTTAGTTGCGACGGTCAAATCTCCATCGACATGAACGCATATGCGGCGAGCGGTGTTGCGCCGGCGTTGCTCGTGCCGGGCACGATCGTCAACTGCCAGGTGTGGTCGCGCGATCCGATGAGCGTGAGCACGACCTCGCTCTCCGACGGGCTCGAGTATTTCGTCGAGCCGTGACGCAAGGTTCCACCCCTGAGACTCGCCCCGTCGCTGCGCTTGCAGCGGCGGGGCGGCGAGGGCGGCATGGGACGGTGGATTAAGCACAGCGGCGTCGA
>CAYHRR010000007.1:13009-21437 GCA_964358875.1 uncultured Planctomycetaceae bacterium
GGGCGAGTTCGTTGACGGGCGGCGTCCCCGAACATGTTGAGTGGCACGCCAAATTCGTGCGTGCAGGTCGGCCCACGTGCCAGGTATCGATCGACTCACGCTAGGCCGTAGCGGCTGCGATTCGAATCGGTGTCCGCATTCGACCTGCTGCGCGCGCCACCTCGATCGGCCCCTCCGAGTGTGTGTAGGTTCATGCGGTGCGCGCGCGCGCGTGAGCGTTGTGACTGCGTGTTCGCTCGAGGAGCGGCGGCGAACGGTGCCCCGCGCAGGGAACGAGCGCAGACCCCGCTACGGCGCAACGCCGCCGAGTCGCTTGCCGGCCTGTTCGAGGATCAGCGGCGCGACTTGCTCGACTCCGTAGCCAGACGGAATGCGCACGAGCGGTTTCGTGTGCCGCGCGCAGACGTCGGGCAGCTCCCAATTGACTCCGTGGCGAATGAACCGAATCAGCAACAACACCAGCGCGACATCGCGGCGCGACACGTAGGGTTCGAGCCCCTGAACACTGGGGTTCGTTTTGCTGGTCAGCGGCCACAGCACTTCGCGCAACTCGAACGCACCGCGCAATCGTTCGACGTGTTCAATCCGCGGATCGCCGCCGACGACGAGCATCGTGCGACCGCGCAGCAACTGCGCGACTTGCTCCGTGGCGGAGAGCGGTCCGTCGGATTTCTCCGGTCGATGCGCGCCGCTCTTCGCGACACGCTCGAGCTCGGTTTGAAACGCGTACACGTTGTCGACGAGCCGCCGCGAGGGAATGCGCTCGGCCTGCTCCGCGAGCATGCGGCGCAACTCGACGCCGGCGCTCGTCGTCGGGTGCGCGAGCGCCTCCGTCACAAGGGCAGCGAGTTTGCTCCAGTCATCCTCGGACGACGCCGCGTTCCCCTGCACGATGCGCGCAAGGTGGAAGCGCAGCTTGTTGAGCGTCTTTGCGTCCATGTCGAGTTGCCGACATTACCAGTGTGCGGCTGGAAGCAGGTCGTGTGTGCGTTGCGCCGCGACCCAAGACTTGGTCGTCGGCGCGGGATCTGCAACGCGTCCTGTGAACGTGGACGCTCCGCGCCGAACCACTCCTGACGCTGCGAACCAAAGGCGACGCTTCTGCACTGCACTTGCACGAGAGTCCGCCGCGCCCTGCCCGGCCTCACCGTCCAGAGTGAAACCGGGCGCAGCGCCGCTTCGAGGGGGCGCCGAATTGCGACAAGCGCGGTAGGTTGGGCGCACGTTCGTCGATCGCTTCCTGTCCCGGAGAAAATCGTCCATGGCTTCCAGCATCTTGCGCTCGTTGGCGTTCGGTCTCGCGTGCCTCGCCGTTGCGTCGACAACCAGCGCTCAGAACCAGGCGCTCAGCGTCACGAACTCGCCGCAGACGGGCTACATCGACATTCCCGCTTCGCCGCTGCTCGCGCCTGCGTCGTTCACGCTCGAAGCGTGGATGACCTACAACGACTCGGGACTTCCGGCCGGTTGGAATTATCCGACGATCGGGCGGAAGAACTTCACTCAAGGCGTCGGCGAGTGGTTCCTGCGCGTCGACGCCGGCAATAACGGCGGGCGCAATCTGCGCGTGTGGATCAACGGCACGACCGGCGTGGTCAGCATCACTTCGCCCTTTGCCGTCGGCGCGTTCTTGTCGTGGACGCACGTCGCCGTGACTTATGACGGCTTGTTCGCACGCCTGTACGTCAACGGCGCTCAGGTCGCGCAGGCCACGGGCAAAGGTCCGCTCGTCGACTTGGGCTCGGTCGCGCGCATCGGCGCCGGCGACGTCGCCGTGGGATCGGCCAACGAGCGCTGGAACGGGCTGCTCGACGAAGTGCGCTTTTGGTCCGTCGCGCGCACTCCGCAGGAAATCGCCACAGGCATGTACCAACAGATCCTCTCGGCGCCGAATCTGAATGCGTCCTATCAACTCGACGGCAACGGCGTTGACGCTTCGGGCAACGGCAATCACGGTGCAGCGCTGGCGGGCGCGGTGTTCGTGCCGAGCAACTCGCCGGCCGGCGCAATCGTCTTCTGCACGGCCGGCACGACCACTCATGGGTGCGTCCCTTCGATCGCCGGCAGCGGCAGCGCGAGCGCAAGCGCCGGCAGCGGATTCACGATCTCGATCGGCAATGTCGAGGGCGCTCAGTCGGGAATGATCTTCTACGGCCTCTCCGGGCAAGTCGCGTTTCCGTGGGGCACGAGCACGAGCTTCATGTGCGTGAAATCGCCGCTCGAGCGCACGCCGGTGCAAAACTCCGGAGGCACACTCAACCTCTGCGACGGCACGTTCACACTCGACTGGAATCAATACATCGCTTCGAACCCGCTCGCGCTCGGCAGCCCGTTTGCCGGCGGCGAAACGGCCTATGCGCAGGGGTGGTTCCGCGACCCGCCGAGTCCGAAGACCACCAACCTGTCGGACGGTCTGCAATTCAGCGTGCACCCGTGATGCAGCGCGTGGCCGCCATGGATCGCCGAGGGTCACGTGACCGACCGTGTCGCCCCTGTTCCCGGACCGGACCCTGTCGCAATCAGCGCGAATCCGACCTGCCTTCTCTACTTCAACCCGCGCATGGAACTATCGAGACAGGACCAACATGACTCTCCCCCGTTTCCTTCTCGTCGCCGCGCTTCTCTCCGCCGGAGCATCCGCTCAAACAAGCGAGGCCTACCTCATCAGTTGGGGAAGTACCAACGCCTACGTCGTGCGAAACGGCACGATCGTCCGTCAATTCGCGCGCACCGGAAGTGCGGATGGCCCGGCGCTCGCGGTGCAAGCGACCGTCAAGCTGTTCGGCCAAGCGAACGCCGATATCGGGCGCGAATACAGCACGAGCGGCGTCTTGCTCAGCGGGCAGTACGTCAATCCGGGTGTCGTCGATTGCTATGACGGCGCCACCGACGGCACGCACAACTGGACGATCTCGCACAACGACTTCAGCAACAACTTCGCCGTCCTTATCACCGACGCCAACTGGAGCAATCTGCAAATTGCCTTCGTTCCGAATCGGCGCAGTTCAGGCATCACCTACGACGCCACCGACGGCACGCTGTGGGTCGCCAACAACGTCGGCGGGTGCGATCGAGTTCAGCACTACACCACCGGCGGCGCGTTGCTCGGCGAGTTCGCCGTCAACTTGACCAGCGGCGGCGGCTACGGAATCGCACTGGATCCCGCCGACCAAACGCTGTGGTTGACGGGCGCCTTCGGAACAGCCGGCTCGATCTTCCAATACAGCAAGGCGGGTGCGTTCCTGCAGCAGGTCAACGTTCCCGGACTGACCACGAACATCCTCGGCATCGAGTTCGCGTCACTGCCTTCGCCTTCGATTTCGACCTACTGCACGGCGGGTACGACGACCCACGGTTGCGTCGCGCTGATTTCCGGTACCGGGACGCCGAGCGCTTCGGCCGGATCGGGTTTCACGATCGCCGCGTCGGGAGTCGAAGGCCTGCAGGCCGGGATGATCTTCTATGGAGTCGCCGGTCGCACAACGCAGGCCTGGGGACCGAGTTCGAGCTTCTTCTGCGTCAAGATCCCCGTGCAACGAACGCCGGTTCAGAACGCAGGCGGAACCCTCGCGGCCTGCGATGGAACCCTGAGCCTCGACTGGAATACGTTCACTTCGACGACGCCGTCGGCGTTGGGCGCGCCGTTCGGCGCCGGGCAGATCGTCAATGCGCAGGCCTGGTTCCACGACCCGCCGAGCCCGAAGTCGACCATGCTCTCGAACGCCTTGGAATTCACGGTTCAACCCTAGTCACGTTTCCAGGGCGCCGTCACCGCGGGCGTCGCGCTGCAGCTCGCCGCACATTGTTCGCACGCGCTGTTCACCACAACGTCCGAGGCCGGCCGACCTCACGGTCAGCCGGCCTCGGACATTTCAAGTCGGAACGAATCCGTCAACAGCGCTCGAACGGTCCGTCGATATCAGGGGCAAATCGTGAACGACACTGCGTTCGAGAGACTGACGTGGTAGGCGTCGATCGGGTCGCGGTAATACCACTGTGCGGCGCAGGCACGTCCGGCGACGAGGTTGGGGTCGATGCCGGAACGAATGTAGGCGTTGAAGTCGACCGACATCGTGCCGGTGCAGTCCAGTCCGCTGATCGTGCCGCCACTGTTTTGGAGCGGAGTACGACGCAGCGGAGTGAGACAACACAAGACCCCGCCTTGGAACGACGTGTAGGCCGTGCCGTAGCCGTAGAACAGAAGGCCGTTGCGTTGACTCGACGCTCCGCTCAGCGCGACCGTCATCGGCTGTGAGCCGGACACGCGCGCATAGCCGCCACAAGCGATCAGCGGCACGCAGAACTGACTGTCGATCTTGGGACTGCACAGGATCGCCGGCTGCAGACAATTGCCCGGCGCCAAGGTCGAAATCGTCACGTCGTGGACGGCTGCCTCGGTGACCGAGTTGTTCGGATTGTCGCCGACACTGAAGCGCACACGCACGCTCGTGACGGAGGCCAGACTGCCGAGATCCACGCGCGCACTGCGCCAGGCACTAGCGCTGATGTTGATGGTCTTCGCTGTCGTCCACGTGCTGCCGTCGGTCGAGTACTGCACGAGCAGACTGTCGTCGCCGTCGTCGTTGTAGAACCAATAGGCAAACTCGACTTGCGCGTTGCCGAAGTAGATCGGCACGACAGGTGAGGTCAAGTCGCGCGCCGGTCCATCGACGTCGCATTCATTGGGGTTGCCTGGATTCGAGCCTTGGCCCGTGAACCAGCAGGCGACGCCGGCGGCGGGCGTGTTGTCGGTCTCGGGCTGTGCTTGCTGCCCGAGATTGGTCGTGCCGAGGGGATCGCCACGCGTCCATCCACCGGTCGAATTCGACGCCGCCGATGCGCTCCAGTCGGAAGTGCTCTCGAACGTCGTGCCGACCAAGTTCTGAACCGTGCCGATCCCGAAATACAGCGCGTCCGCGACGAACTTCGGATGCGTGACCGTGTTGCCGGCGCTCTCCGTGGCCTCGACGTAATAAAAAACCTTCGTCGTCGCACTTTGACCCGGAATCGAAGCACTCCACACGTCGCCGCCTTGCGGAGACATCGGCAGGCTCGCAAAGCCGCCGCTCCATCCGACGCGATAGCGCAAGGTCACGCTCGTGATCGTCGAGGCGATGTTCGACACGGCGCTCACTTGGATCGCGTAGGGGCCGATTTCGTCGGAAGTATCGGGAAGTTGTGTCAACGCGCTCAGCGTCAAGGGGTCGAAGGCGATACCGGGAAAGGCCTGGGCCACGAAGCCGTCGTTGATCTGGAAAAAGTGCGGCGTCCCGTTGCCGATGTTGCCGTCGTTGTCGTCGAGCGCGAGCCACTGCGCTTCGATCACGGACTTGATCTGCGTTTGGTTGTAGCTGTTCATCCAACCGAGGAAGAGCGCGTTGGACAGTGCGTCGCCGGCGCTGTTGCCGAGCGCCGTGTTCAGATTGACGCGCACCTTCCAGGCCGCCCCCATCCAAGGTTCGCCGTCGGCGTGCACCTCGCCATAGCAGGCGCCGCAGCAATCACCGCAGAACGAATTCGTGTTGAGCCCGCTGCGGATCGGCGCGCCGACGCCGAAGAAGTCCTGTGCGACGATCGGAGAGTCGTACAAGTACATCGCGAACACATCGGCGTTGCCCTCGCCCATACCGTCGCCGCCGTTGCCTGTGCCGTACAGCACGTTGAGCCAGTGACCGTCTTCGTGCGCGATCACCGTCGAGTAGGACGAGTTCGGGCAGCCGCCGCCCGCGAGGTAGTAATTCGTCGACGAGCCGTTGAAGAAAGCGTTGCACGTGCTGGCCAAGTTGCAGTTGGCGGTGTGCACGAAATCGGCCATCGCGTCGAGGGGATTGATCGTGCGCACCCAATCGCGCATGCGATTGAGTTCGACGAAGGCGTTGGCCTGCGCGGTCGAGGTCCCACTCAGGCCTGGATTCATCAAGACCGTATTCGCGGTGCCGCTGAGACTCTGCACCAGCGACTCGGCGCTACCCGCTTGGTTGGTGACGTCGTTGTAGGTTCCGACGTAGTTGAACGTGCAGCTCAACGGACCGGCTTGACCGACGAAATTGAACACGCCGTTCGCATCCGTGTAGACCGTGCCCGCCGCGCTTTGCACGCGCGCATACTTCAGCACTTGTTGCGTCTCGGGATTGCCCGCCGTATCGGGGGCCGTTCCCGGCGTCGCATTCGAGTACAGCGTCCCACCGACGTCGAAATTGTGGATCGAGGCCATGCGCCGCACGATCGCGCCGCTGCGCGCGTCGACGAGGTACAGCACGCCCTCAGGCGTCACGTCGGAGGGCAGCCACTGGACGTCGACCTTCCAAACGAGTTGCGGCACACGCCGCTCCTCGAGGTCGATCTGCGCAATCACGAGCTCGGGTGCCGCGACCGCGCTGCCGATCACGCGCTTTTCGGCGGCGAAGGCGCGCAGAGCGACCTGCTCCGCCTCGGCGGCGCCAAACGTCGGTGCGATATCGAACTCCGCGACTCCCGGCAGCGCGTGCGCCTGCACGGAAAGCAAGCGGCCGTGTGCGTCGAACAACACGTTCACGGCGCCGTCGTCGACCGGCACACCGCGCACGGTCTGGCGGAAACGCACGGTCATCTTGTCGCTTGTCCCAACCATCCCGAGCGGCAGGTACAGCACGCGCTGCTCGAGCAACGTGGACGTCTCGACGCCGTGCAATGCGCCCGTGGCGCCGAGCGCGGAACGCGCGAGCGCGAACCAAGCCGCTTCGTCGGCCGGTTCGAAATCCGCAGCCGCTGAACCGCCCCACAGGAATTCGGCATAGCCCGTGCCTTGATCGACGACGACGCGCCAAGTTGCGCCCCGCTGCTCACGCCACTCTGCAAGCGCGCCTTCGAACGTCGAAGAGTCGGCGACTTGACCGAAGGCCTGCGGCACAGCGAACAGAGCAAGCCACGCAAAACGATGCCGATGGTGCGCCATAGCGAATGAGCTTCCGTAACGATGAGTGAGGTGAGCGCGCGCGTTGAATGCAGGCACGAACCGCTCGAGCGAACTCGGGCGGACCGTGCGAATCGTACTACTCCGCTGCTCGCGCTAGTTTCGCGGCGAGAACTCGGCTCGAAGTCGTGCTGCGGAGTGCGTGCGCGCTTCGGCGCAGCGTTGCGACCGGCCATGTTCGCAGTTGCCGCCCGGCGACGTCCGCGCTGCTCGCGACCGGCGACGCGCATGGAGCGCGTCCGAACTCAGAATTCGACGCCGGGAAAGCGCTTGCGCAAGATCGCCTCGAGCTTCTCAGCTTCACCCGGCGCGTATTGGCGGCGCTGCGTCCGACGCCGAACACCGTCCAAGACCTCGCGCCAATCCTCGACGGTCGGGTTCTCCAAGACCTCCCAATCGTCGTGGCGGCCGGCGCGGCAGAAAAAATCCCAGCGCGCGCGCACCTGTTCGGCGTAGACGACGAGCTTGTCGCCGTTCTCATCGGTGCGCACCCAAGATATGTCGGCTCTAGCCATGGAACGGACGTTCGGCGGCCGTTTTCGGGCCGCGAGGAACAACTGCGCACGCGTCGCCAACAAATGCGCAGCGCGCGGTGGCGCATTCTCGCTGTCAACAGGCCGCGCGGCCAGTGTGTTCCTCGTGCGCGTCGAACGTTGCTCGTCGGTCGCGCGCGCTCGAGTGCCTCGCGAGCTGCGAACGGCAGACATGCTCCGCGCCGAAGCACGCGGTCGATCTCGGCGAGCACACGCATCTGTCGACCTCGTGCTACGTACACCGGCCGGCCCCCGTCGAATCCGTGCCGCGACTACCTTAGGAGCTGCGCTGAACTCGATCCCAACGGCCGTTCAGCGAGCGCTGACCAAGACGCGAGGAATCCCATGTCCGTCATCGGCAAGACCGCCCCAAATTTCGACCTGCCTTCGACTTCCGGCGCGCGCATCACGCTCACCGAACTGCGCGGAAAACGCGTGGTCTTGTTCTTCTATCCGAAGGACAACACACCGGGCTGCACACGCGAGGCCTGCGACTTTCGCGACATCCTCGCCGTGACCGGAGCGATCAACTCCGTGGTGCTCGGCGTGTCGAGCGATTCGCTCGCCAGCCACACTCGATTTCGGAACAAATACGCGCTGCCCTTCGACCTGTTGAGCGACGTCGATCACGCCGTCGCGACGGCCTACGGCGCCTATGGCGAGAAGTCGATTTACGGCAAGAAAGTCGTCGGGACGCTGCGCTCGACGTTCGTCATCGACGAGCGGGGCAAGATCATCGCGCGTTGGTCGCCGGTCACGGTCGAAGGGCATGCCGGCGAGGTCATCGACGTGCTGCAAGGTGTGCGCGAGGCCTCGAAGGGCACGTTCACACGTCCGGCGAAACCGCAGCCGGAGGCGCCGAAGAAAGCCTCGGTCAAGAACCGCACGATGACGCCGCTTGCGAACCGAAAGGCGGGCAGCGCGTCGGGCAAGATCGCGGCCG
>CAYHRR010000008.1:0-21228 GCA_964358875.1 uncultured Planctomycetaceae bacterium
CCGAGTTTGCCGCGAGCGACGTGAACATCGAACTGCGTTTTGCGGGCGGCGCGCGTGCGGCGCTCGACGGTGGGACGATTCAGGGCGAGAGCAACGGTGACGGAACGCGGATCGCGCTCGTCGCCGAGCACGTGTCGTTGCCGCGTGAGTGGCCGACCAGCGCACATGAAATCGCCGGACGCGCCGAGTTGCGCTACGCGAACGGTGTCGTCGAGGTGAACGCGCTCGACGTCACGGGCGACGTCGCCGTCGGTTTCTCGAACGGTCGCGTCGACCTCACCAAGCTCGCGTCGGGCGAGTTGAACTTCGCTACCGATCTCACGGCCTTCGGAGGCCGCGCGCAGGTTCGAGGCAGCATCGCGCGCGGGTCGTTCGAAGCGAGCTACGTGACCGACGACGTCGAACTCGAAGCGTTGCTCGCTTTCGCCGCGCCCGCACTGCACGAAGCGCCGCAAGGTCGCGCGACGATCGCCGGCGAAGTGCTCGTGGTCGACGGCCGCCCGGCGGTGAGCGCGCGCGGCGTCGTCGTCGACGCGTGCGTGCTCGGTCGCGACATCGACCGTCTCGAAGCCGATGCCGCGTGGCGTCCGGGCTTGGTCGAGATCGCCGTGTTGGAAGCGCGCCGCGAGGAAAATCGCGTCGTCGCGCGCTCGGTCAGCGTTCCGCTCGGACGCGCGACGTGGCTCGACACGCTGCGGGCCTCGCGCGGCGACGTCGAGGTCGAGTTGTACGACTTGCCGACCTTGTTCGATCTGCCGCGAGAGCGCGTGCCGCTGCACCGCCTGCAATTGAGCGGCACGTTGACCGACGACGGCATCGCGCTTTCGGGCGGGCGCTTGGCGACGCGCAACGGGCAATTCGCGCTGCAGACCGGGCGCATCACCTGGAGCGCGCTCGACGAGCCGCTGCTCGCGAGTTCGCGCTTCGAAGCGGATCTGACGGCGGGCTTCGACGACCTGTCCGATCTCGGCCCGATCCTCGGCACTGCGCGTTGGTCGGGCTCCTTGCGCGGCTTCTTGCACGTGACGGGCACGCTCGGCAAGCCCGTCGGCACGCTCGATCTCGCCGGACGCGATCTCGTCGTCGCAGGCTTCGAAGTCGGCGAACTCACGGCGCTCGCGCGCGTCGACGGCACGCGCTTGGTGGTGCAGACCGTCGAAGCGAGCGGTGCTCTCGGCGAGCTGAAGCTCACCGGGGAATACGACTTGGTGGAGCAACGGGTCGAGCACGCGCGCTGGACCGCCGGCACGCAACGGCTCGCCCTATGGCTGCCCCGTTTCGTGCGCAGCGGCGCGCTTGAAATCAACGCTGAGATCAGCGGACCGCTCAGCGCACCAAGCGGCACGTTCGAGGCCGGCGCGAGCGAGCTCACGTTCGTCGAAGGCCCGCCGCTGACCGAACTGCGCGTCGTCGGTGCGCACGAAGGCAGCCAACTGCGGGTCGAGCGTTTCTCGGCGAAGGTCGCCGGGGTCGCGATCGAGGCGCGCGGTGCGGTGCAACACACGCGTTGGGCGCTGCCGCTTTCGATCGAAATCGCAGCGGCCGAGATCGCGCGCGACCACATCGCGCTGTCGCTCGCGCAACCCGCCTTCGTCACCGTCACTGCGGAAGGAATCGCAGCGCCCGATGTCGAGCTCGACGGAACCGCCGGGCGCTTGCGAGCGTTCTTGCGCACGAGCGGCTCCGACGTGTTCGCGCGCTTCCAAAGCGACGAGCTCGCGCCGATGACCGTGCTAGCGCCATGGTTGCCCGCCGGTTTCGACGTGCAGCGCATTGCAGGCACGGCGGAGGTGTCGCGCAGCTCCGGTGCGTGGAGTGCAAGCGCCGACGTGCAGCTCAGCGCCGTGCACATCGCGCCCGAGTGGCCCGCGTTCGACGCGACGCTGCGCGCCGATGTCGGCGACGGACGCGCACACATCGAAGCGCTCGAAGTGAGCACGAAACGCGGGACGCTGCTGACCGTGAGCGGCGTCGTGCCCTTCGAATTCGCGGAGCCTCTGCGCCGGCCGCGCGGTGTGTTCGAGACGCGCGCGACGCTGACGATCGCCGACGCCGACGAGGTGCCGTGGCAGGCCCTCGGCCTCGACGGAACGTGCGCGGGCGCGTTGAGTGCGACGGCCGAGGTCGGCGGTGTGTGGCCCGAGCTCCATGGCACGCTCGCGCTGCAAGGCGAGAACCTGAGCGTGATCCCCGACGATCGACGCTCGACCTTGGCGATCGACGCGCCGCCGTCGGGCGCGCTCGACGCACGCCTGGTGCTCGACGACGGTTTGCGGATCGAGCGCTGCGCGTTGCGCGCCGGCGACGATCTCGACCTCGAACTCGCGGGCACTTGCCTCGATGCGGCGGACACGCGCGCGCTGCTCGACGGCCGGTCGAATGCGTGGCGCGAGTTCACGCTCGCGCTCACCGGTCGTTGGAGTGCGAGCGACGTCGGTTTCCTCGCCGCGTTCGTGCCCGCGGTGCGCCGCGTTTCCGGCGCATCGGACGGCGAATTCGCGTTGAACGGGACTTGGGGCGCGCCGCGCGGCAGCGGATCGGTGCGGCTCCATCGCGGCGAACTGCGCCTGCAACAGGGCTTGCCGCCGTTCCAGGAACTCGAAGGCAGCGCGCGTTTCGACGGCACGCGCTTGAGCATCGAGCGTGCCACCGGCGAACTCGGCGCGGGTCCGTTCGAAGTGCGCGGTGCGATCGATTTCGCCGAGCGCGAGCCGCGTTTCGATTTGGCCTTGTCGGGCAGCGAGTTGTTGCTCGTGCAACAACGGGACTTCCGCGTTCGCGCCGACGCGGAGCTGACTCTGCGCGGTCCGCTCTCCGCGTTGGAACTCAGCGGATCGCTCGACACGCGCGAAAGCCGCTGGACGCGCAACGTCGATTGGTTCGTGCCGCGCGGGCGACGCGGCGCGCGCGCAGGAAGCTCGAGCACGCTGTTCTCCATCGTCGAAGGTCCGCTCGCAACGCTGCGTTTCGACATCGCCGTGCGCGCTGCGGAAGCGCTGCGCATCGACACCAACATCGCGCGCGGCGCCTTGCGACCGGACCTGCGTTTGCGCGGAACCGGAGCGGCGCCGCAACTGTCCGGCGCCTTGTTCGTCGATCCGACGCGCGTGTACTTGCCGGCGAGCACGCTCGAGCTGCGCGGCGGTTCGTTGACCATCGACCGACGCCATCCGCTCGATCCCGGGCTCGATCTCGCCTTGACCACGCGTGTGCGCGGCTACGAAGTGCAAGCGCGCGTCGGCGGCACATATGAGGAGCCCGAGCTCGAGCTCTCCTCGACGCCGCCGCTGCCGGCCGAAGATCTGTTGTTGCTGTTGCTAGCGGGGCGCGCGCCGGGCACTTCGCTGACCGGCGACAGCGGAGCGCAGGCTGCGGAAACCGTCATCGTCTACCTGGGCAAGGACCTCGTGACGCGCTGGTTCGGCGGCGATTCGTCGTTGCTCGAGCGCTTCGAGTGGCAGGTCGGCGCGGACGTCACCCAGGCCGGCGGCTCGACCGAGCAAGTGCAGATTCGCTTGTCGGGCGAGAACAACGGCACCGGTCGCGCGCTGTACCTGCGCGGCGAGAAGGACGTGTACGAGCGCATCAACTACGGCGTGCGTTTCGTGCTGAGGTTGCGATGAAGCGTGCGCTGTCGGTTCTGCTCGCACTCGCCGCCTGCCGCGCGAATCCGCCGGCTCAATCCGGCGCGCAGGGCCCGCGTCGCGAGCTCGAATTCCTCGGCGCGAGTCGCTTCCCGCTGCACGAACTCGAGGCTGCGGTCGACACCGACCTCGGCGAAGTCGCCGACCGCAAGTCGCCGAAGTCCGCCGTCGACGACGCGGCCTACGCGTTGGTCGAGTTCTATCGCGCACGCGGCTTTCCCGACTGCACGGTCGAGTACGAGCTCGTCGAAGTGACGCCCGCGCACCTGCGCGCGCGCTTCACGATCGTCGAGGGCGTGCAAACGCTGCTGGCCGGAATCGAGCTCGTCGGCAACGCGCGCTTCGATCGCGCGGAGTTGCTCGCCGCAGCCGGTTTCTCCGACGAGCCGCGCCCGTACGTCGAAAGCGAGCTCGCGCATGTCGCCGATGCGCTTGCCGCGCACTACTTGTCGAAGGGCTACCTCGACGTGCGCGTCACGGAGCCGCAGGTCGAACTCGACGACTCGCACGAGCACGCGCGCGCGACGATTCGTGTCGAGGAAGGCGCGTGCTACCGCCTCGCGGCGGCGCCGCGTGTCGAAGGCGGAGTGCCGGCGATCGATGCCGCTGTCGACACGAGTGACCGCATCGGCAAAGCGCTCGCGCCGCGCACGCTCGTCGACCTGCGCGGTCGCGTCGAGGAGCTCTATCAACAACGCGGCTATCCGGAGGTCACCGTCGACGCGTTGCCGCCGACGCTCGATGAGAAGGGCGGCGCGCAGTTGACGTTCCGTGTCGTGCCCGGCGAACGCGTCGTGATTTCCGAGCTGAACGTCGTCGGCAACGCCAAGACGCGCACGGCGGCCGTGCTCGCGCACGTGAAGTTGGCGAAGGGCGACGTCTACGACGTGCGCGCCGTGCGCGAGAGTTTCCGCGAGCTGTACCGCACCGGGTTGTTCTCGCGCGTGCGCCTCGACGTCGACACGGCCGGCGGCTCGCTCCGACCGCTGCGCATCGAGGTCGAGGAGGCGCCGTCGACGGAGTTGTTCGTCGAGCCCGGCCTCGGCTCCTACGAAGGCCCGCGTTTTCTCGTCGGCTGGCGCGAGCACAATTTGCTGGGCACCGCGCGTTCGCTGCAACTCGAAGGCCTGATGGCGCAGCGCACGCAGCGCGCGATCGTCGGCGTCAGCGATCCGCGTCTGTTCGATTCCGAGTTCCTGGCCAGCCTGTCGGTGTTCGGCGAGGTGCGCGACGAGCCTTCGTTCGACAGCGACGAACGCGGCGCGGCCTTGGCGTTTTCGCGCGAGTTCACGCCGCGTTTGCGCGTCACGGGCGAGTACCGCTTTCGCCGCTCGGAGATCAGCAACGTGGACATCACCGATCCGCTCGCCGTCGCGGAGCTCAACGACGTCGACTTGTCCTCGCTCGGCGTCAGCGCGTCGTGGGATTCGCGCGACAGCGTGTTCGTGCCCAGCCGCGGCATGTTGCTCAAGGCCTCCTTCGAGTACGCCGACTCGGCGCTCGGCTCGGAACTCGAATTCGTGCGCGGCAAGGGCACGCTCGCGCGCTTCGTCGAGCTCGCCGACGGACGCGTGTTCGCCATGTCGTGGCGCGCGGGCGCGATCACACCGTTCGATTCCACGTCGACGATTCCGGTGCAGGAGCGTTTCTTCAACGGCGGCGAGAACACGGTGCGTTCGTTCGGTGAGGACGAGCTCGGGCCGCGCGACTCGAACGGCAACGCGCTCGGCGGTCAGTCCTTCCACGTGCTCAGCGCGGAAATGCGTCAACGCTTGAGCGGTGCGCTCGAAGGCGCGTTGTTCGTCGACGCCGGCAACTTGGAGCCAGATGCGAGCGACTTGCTCGCGTTCGAGCACTTCCGCTACGCGCTCGGGGTCGGTGTGCGCTACGTGCTGCCGATCGGGCCCGTGCGCCTGGACTTCGGCTGGAATCCCGACCAGCACAGCGGCGAGAGCGCCTACGCGGCACATTTTTCCGTCGGCATGAGCTTCTAGCAGCCCGTTGAAACAGCCCCTACTACGACAGAGCGTGGAGCGGCGATCCTGCGTCGCGCTAGGAAAGTGGTGCTCAGCGGCCAGGAAGGCCGCCTCTGCTCCGCTTTCCGTCGCGCTCCTTGTCTCGCCGCACCACGCTCTGTCTCGCGACGGGGCTTCTTCAACGGACTGCTAGCGCGGACGCGGCGCGCACGGCGTCGCGCGCTCGATCAAGTGCGCCGCTGCGGGCCGTCGATGCGCGCAGGCATGCGCTCGCACCCCGGCACCGGTTGGTTCGTCGCGCTCGTCGTCACCACGTTGCTCGTCGTCGGTTGGCCGCGCGTCGACCACGAGACGCGCGCGGCGCGGCAGAGCGAATGGTGGCCACCAGCGGCGGGCGGCGTCGACAACGAGACACGCGCTGCGCGCCAGAGCGAATGGTGGCAGCCCGAGTCTGGCGGCTTCGCGTTGCGCGTGCCGAACGGTTGGAAGGTGGTCGCGTCGGGCGACCAATCGATGTTGATACGTGAGTGCGGCGGCGTGTTCGCCGGCAAGGTCGGCGCGGTCAGCAGGCCTGATGCTTCGCGCGTGCGTGACTGCAGCGGTGTCGAGGCGATCGTCGATGCGCTGAGCCGCGGCGGTTCCTACCACCCGCTACGCAGCCAACGACTCGTGTTCGGCGGTTGCCCAGTCCTGCGCGTGGATTGGGAAAGCAGATCCCTAGGGCCGAGCCACCCGCAGCGCGGCATCGATCTGTTCTGCGACCGCGGTGCGGCGCGTTTGTCGATGCAGTTCGCGGCCGATGTCGCCGAGTGGCCGCACGTCGAGCGCGAGTTCGAGGCGATGATCCAAGGCTTGGCGATCGAACCGGTGGATTGAGACACGCGTTGGCGCCCGTGTACTACTTCGTCGAGCTGAGCCAGTACACGCCGACGCCGATCGCTAGCGCGGAAGTCGCGCCGCACAACTTGCGCTGGAACGGCACGCGTGAGGAATCGGCGCGTTGCGCGACCCAACCGACGCCCGACGCGAAGGCCGCCATCGCCGCGATCGTGCCGAGCGCGAAACCACCGAGATAGACGAGCGCAGCGACGCGCGTCGATTGCGCGACGGCCGGCAGCACGCCGAGCAAGTGCGACGAACCTGCGAGGCCGTGCAGCGTCCCCACGGCGAAGGCCGCGTGCGCGTGCGCCGCAGGTCGCGCTTCGACGCCCGTTCCCATCAAGCGATAGAAACCCCACGCGCCCAGGCCGATCAGCACCAGACCGACGAGTCGCTCGCTCGCGCTCGACAAGGCGTCGATGGGCAGCACATCGCGCAGGAACAAGGCCGCGAGCGCGACGAGCAGCACTCCGCCCGAATGCCCCAGGCCCCAACGCAATCCGATGCGCCACGCGCGCGCGCCGCCGATGTTCGCCTGCGGCGTGAAGATGTTCGCCTTCGGCGTGATGCTCGCCAGCGGCGCGATCGCCGCAAGGTGGTCGGGGCCCGACAACACATGCAACGCGCCGAGCGCTGTGCCGAGGAAGAAGGGCGTCGAGTCCATCGAGTGCGTCGAAGGGTAGCGCGCTCAGGCGCATACCACAGTGATCGCTCGCGTCGACGCACGCGATCGAGCCGGTGGTGTCGCGCGAGTGCATGGTCGGGCACTGCGGCGCGACGGCGCACCGGCGGCAGGTTGAGGTCAGGTCCGGCTCACGACTCGCGACCGATCGGCAGTCGCCGAATTCGATGCCGCGCGTCCTCTACCGTGACGATCCAACCGGGCCCGGGCTCGTCGACGCAGTCCGCCAGCACCGCGTCGAGATGTCGAATCACCGACGTAGCCGTCGCATCGCTGATCCGCAACGAAACCACGCGCACATCGGCGCGGCGCGACAACGCAGTGATCTCGGAGAAGTCGAGGTCGAACGTCACGATCGTTCGATCCTCAGCGATGCCCTTGGCGAAGATCTCGCGGTCCGGCAGTCGCGACAGACCTTGCTCGCGCAGATGAACCGCATCGTGACCCTGTTCACGCATCCAAACGGCCACGCGTACGTCGACGCCCATGTCGAGGAGAAAGGGCACGGATCGATCAAGAAGCGCGCACGCGCTCACGCGTCAGCCAAGCGGCGTACTCGAGCGCTTCCTGAATGTCCGCGCGTTCCAAGTCGGGGTAGCTCGCCAGGATCTCGTCGAAGCTCGCGGCGTGTGCGATCTGGCTCACGATCACCGACACGGGGATGCGCATGCCGCGGATGCAGGCACGGCCGCCCATGATCTCGCTGTCGAAGGTGATGCGTTCGAAGTTCATCGCGTAGCTCGAGCGGCCGTGAGGATACCCGACGAACGAAAATCAGGGCGCGCGGCTAAACGCCCATCACGTGATAGCCCGCGTCGACGTACACGATCGAGCCGGTGATGCCGCGCGAGTGCGGGCCGCACAGGAACAAGCAGGTGTCGCCGACTTCCTCGGCCGTGACGTTGCGGCGCAGCGGCGCGGTCTCGGCGATGTGGTCGAGCATCGCGTTGAAGCCCGAAACACCGGCCGCCGACAGCGTGCGGATCGGCCCGGCGCTGATCGCATTGACGCGTATGCCGCGCGGTCCGAGGTCGGCGGCGAGGTAGCGCACGCTCGCTTCGAGCGCGGCCTTGGCGATGCCCATGATGTTGTAGTTCTTGATCACGCGCTCACCGCCGAGGTAGGTCAGCGTGACGATCGAGCCTTCGCGGCCTTCCATCAGCGGCAGCGCCTTGCGCGTGATCTCGGTCAGCGAGTAGGCGGACACCTCGTGGGCAAGCATGTAGCCCGCCTTCGAGGTGTGGAAGAAGTCGCCCTCGAGCTCCTCGCGCTTGGCGAAGGCGACGGCGTGGATCACCGAGTCGAGCCCGCCCAACTCGCGCTTGATCGATTCCATCACCGCGTCCGTCTCGTCGGGCTTGGTGACGTCGCAGGGCAGCACGATCGCGCCGGGCAATTCGGCCGCGAGTTCGCGCACGCTCCTTTCGAGGCGCTCGTTGGCGTAGGTCACCGCCAGGCGCATGCCGCTGTCGGCCAGCGAGCGCGCGCAGGCCCAAGCGATCGAACGCTTGTTGGCGACGCCGAAGATCACGCCGGTTTTGCCGTCGAGCGAGTAGGTCAATTCACGAGCCTCCTTGCCGCTGGCGCTGTTCGAGCGCGCGGGCCGGGGATGGTAGCGCTGCGCGTTGCGTGCACCAATGCAGCGTTGCGCGCGCTGGATCGTGCGCGTCGACGTCCGTATCCTGCGCCGCGCGTTCGGCGACTTACGAATTCGTGAGCGCGCTCCGCGTAGACGCGCCACTTCCCGATTCCGCGCGTCGCGCTGCTGCACTGCGCCGCCACCCCACGGGAGAACTCGATGCCCTTACCGATGCAGGCCATCTACCTCGGCTCCGCGATCGTCGGCGGAGGCTTGCTGCTGTTGCAGATGGCGATGTCGTTGCTGGGCGGCGAGCACGACGCCGGCGGCGACCACGAATTGCACGCCGGCGATCTCGAGCACGAGTCGGGCGGCATGGGCTTCAGCTTCCGCGCCGTCGTCGCGTTCCTGACCTTCTTCGGCATCGGCGGCATGGCCTCGCTCAGCGCCGGATTGTCGACCACGGCGACGCTCGCCATCGCGGTCGGCTGCGGATCGCTCGCGTTTTGGCTGATCGGACTGGCGCTGCGCTCGTTCAACAAGCTGCGCGCCTCGGGCAACGTTGAGATCGGCAACGCCGTCGGAGCGGAGGCGAAGGTCTATCTGACCGTCCCCGCCGGCGGCAGCGGCGAAGGCTCGGTCACGCTGACCATCCAAGGCCGCATCCAACAATTCAAGGCGCTGACCAAGGGCCGTGAACTCAAGACCGGCGCGCTGTGTCGCGTGGTCGCCGTCCGTTCGAGTGACACGCTCGAAATCGAGAGCGTCTGATTTCCCCAGGAGCATCCATGCCGTTCGCACTGTTCTCCGCCGCGTTCCAACAGGACTTCATTAAGGACAACATCTGGGTTGTCGTCGGCGCGATCGCCGTCCTGTTCTTCGGAGCGAGCTTGTTGCTGATGTTCGTGGCGCGCTACCGGCGCTGTCCGTCGAACAAGATCCTGGTGATCTACGGCCGCGTCAGCAAAGGCGAGGCGGCGCGCTGCCTGCACGGCGGCGGCACCTTCGTGATGCCGTTGATCCAGGCCTACGACTACCTCGATCTCGAGCCGATCCAAATCGAAGTGCCGCTCAAGGGTGCGCTCTCGTCGGAGAACATCCGCGTCAACGTGCCGAGCTACTTCACGGTCGCGATCGGCACCGCGCAGGGCGTGATGCAAAACGCCGCGATCCGTTTGCTCGGGCTGACGACCGAAGCGATCAAGAGCCAAGCGCTCGACATCATCTTCGGCCAGCTGCGCCAGGTGATCGCCTCGATGCCGATCGACGCGATCAACAAGAACCGCGACGAGTTCCTCAAGAACATCCAGATCTCGCTCGAGCCGGAGCTCGAGAAGATCGGGCTGGTGCTGATCAACGTCAACATCACCGACATCACCGACGAGTCGGGCTACATCGAAGCGCTCGGTCGCAAGGCGGCCAGCGAGGCGATTCGTCAGGCCGAAATCGACGTCGCCGAACAAACCAAGAAGGGCGCGATCGGCGTCGCTGCGGCCCAGCGCGACCAAGAAATCGAAGTGGCGCAGGCGACCAAGTTGCGCGAGATCGGCACCAAGGACGCCGAGCGCGAAATGGCGGTCAAGGTCGCCGAGCTCGGGCGCGCGCGTTCGGTCGGCGAGCAAAAGGCCGGCTTCGAACGCGAGGCACAGGTCAAGGACGCCGAGCAACAGATGCGCGTGCAGATCGCCAAGGCCAACGCGATGGCGGTCGCCGGCGAGAAGGACGCGCAGCGCGAAATGGCCGTGCGCGTCGCCGAGTTGGCCAAGGCCCAGGCGATCGGCGAGCAGACCGCGGCCTTCGAGCGCGAATCGCAGGTCAAGGAAGCCGAACGCCAGATGCGCATCCAGGTCGCCAACGCCAACGCCGAGGCGGTGTCGGGCGAGAACCTGTCGAAGGCGCTGATCGCCGCTTCCGAGGCCGGTCTCAAGGTCAAGCAGGCCGAGAGCTTCGCGCTCGGCGAGACCAAGCAGCGCCAAGCCCAGGCCGAAGTGTTCGCGGCGCAATACACGGCGGAGGCGGTGGCCGCGGAAGCGAACGGCAAGAAGATCGAGGCCGAGCAGCGCGCACAGCTCGAGGCGCCCGCGCGCGCGCAGAAGGCGCGCATCGTCGTCGAAGCGGAGGCCGAGGCCGAGAAGCTCAAGATCGAAGCGGCCGGCCGCGCGGCCGCGACCGTGCTGCAAGCCGAAGGCGATGCCAAGGCGACCTACGCGCGCCTCGAGGCGCAAGCGCGCGGCGAGTTCGAGATCCTCGCGCGGAAGGCGGAAGGTCTGCGCAAGCTCGTCGACGGCTGCGGCGGCGCCGACAAGGCCTTCCAGTTGATGATGCTCGAGCACCTCGACCACTTGGCCGACAGCTCCGCCAAGGCCATCGCGAACATCAAGTTCGACAAGGTCACCGTGTGGGATCCGGGCACCGGCAAGGGCGGCGCGAGCGGTTTCCTGGCGAGCCTCGGGCAGTCCGTTCCGCCGCTGATGAACGTGATGCGTTCGATCGGCGGAGTCGATTTGCCCGAGTACCTCGGCAAGCTCGCGCCCGGCGCGACCACCGATGCAGCCCCGACGGCCGCCACGGCAGCGCCGAAGGCCGACGCCAAGAAGTAGCCCCAGGGAAAACGCGCGCACGCTCCGATCTTCGAAGCGGGGAACGCGCGGCGTATGAGGCGCGGGCGGAGGTCGTGACCGACGGCCTCCGCCCGCACTGTTTTCTCAGGAAAACGAGCCGAAACCTGCGCTTTCGCGAGTGTCCATGGCGGCCGTAGCGCCGGACGGAGCGACACGGCATCCGGGAATCTGCGTGCCCGTTTTTTTCGAGCCCACCTAGATTCTGGCCTCGATCGCGCAGCGACAGCCCGTTTCAGCGGGCGGCGCGCGAAGGTCCGGCGAGGGAGGTGTGGGTTGGCCTCAATGCACAAACGAGACGGCGGCGAACGTCGGCTGAGCAGCGCGGTGGTGAACGCTGCGGTTTCGGAATCCGCGGCCGTTCAATCGAAAGAGCCGGCGTCGACGCAAGCGTCCGATGTGCATGCACCGTCACCTGCGTGTGCGCTCGACCGAGCGGGCCTTCTCGCGACCGACTCCGAGGCGGCGGACCGCGCTCCCTGCCTGCCGACGGCACCGCTGCATCCGGGGCGCAGCAGTGCGCCGAACGCGCCACCACGCGCGTGGCGTTCGATCCTCGCCGCAGCGAGCCCGCGTGAAGTGCTGGCGCGCTTGGTCGGCGGCGATCCGCTCGAGTTGCGAGCGCTGTGCGCGCGCGTGACCGACGAGCGGCGTTACCTGATCGACGTCGACCGCGTGTTCCTACGCGCGGCCGCGCGCACCGCTCGCTTCGCCTTGCGCTACCACGGCCAGCCCGAGCTCGATGAGTGGCTCACGGAGAACATCGACGCCGCGTTGCTCGACATCGTCGCCGATGATTCCGAGGTCGGCGACGCACCGCGCGATCCCTCGGCGCTCGACGATTTCGCGCGCCCGCTCGGTCTCGACCCCAATCGCGTGCATTTGGCGTGCGCGGCCTTCAATCGACTTCCGAGCGCCGAACGCAGCGCCTACTGGGTGCTGATGATTCGCCTGCGTTCGCTGGATGAGGCCGTCGTCGAACTCGGTGGGAGCGCGACCGAGATCGCGCGCAGCGCGCGGCGCGCCCTGGACACACTGGTCGCCGTCCTCGAGGGCAAGGAGAGCGCGTGATGGGACCCTTCATGCAAGTTGGTGGACTGGGACTCGCGCAGACCGTGTCCACGCTCCTCGAACATGCCGGTCCGCTGCACCTCGACGGACAGCCGCTGCGCGCGGCGATCGCATTGCGCTTCGACGGCTTGTGCATCGGCGCGCTCGATCGGCGTCTCGCCTGTGCGGAGCGTGAGTTGGCGCGGCTGCACGGTTTCGAAACGGCGCGCTTGCTGCGCGAGGCTGCTGCGCTGTGGAACGCATCGAGCTACGCGAGCGGAGCGAGCGACGCGAATCGACCGAGCTACGCAAGCGGAGCGAGCGATGCGAATCGACCGAGCTACGCAAGCGGAGCGAGCGATGCGAATCGATCGAGCTACGCGAGCGGAGCGCTGCGGCTCGCGACGCTGCGCATGGCCTTGCGCGAGGAACTGCGTTGCCAAGTCGCGGACGGCGTGCGCGCGACACCGCGCTTGCAGTCGATGATCGCGCGTTGCGCGAGTCTCGAGCCCGCCTCGTGGGACGCTGCGGAGCTGGCTCTCGCAGCGCTCGCGTTGCGCAACGACAGCGCCGCGCGCACGCGCCTCGGCGAGGTCCTGCTCGCCTGCGCGGGCCGGTCTGCACCCATGGACACCAACACTGAAGCGGAAGCGCCTACGCGGGCCGCCGCGATGCTGCGCGCACTCGCGCCCTACCGCTGCTGCGCGTCGGTCGATTCGCGCAGAGTTCGAGTTGCCAACCGCTGACGAAAGCGAGTTCCCCATGCATCCGTGCGACAACCTCGAATTGCTGTTGCCCAACGTCGCGCCGACGCGCCTCGAGCGCGCGCGCAAGTTGACCACGATGTTGCGGCTGTTGACCGACGACGCACGGCGCGCGCCGGCGTCGAGCGTGCGCGCCAACCTTGATCGCGCTCGCGGCGAACTCGAGTTGCACACGCGCACGCGTCTGCGCGAAGGCGTGGTCGATCTGCTGCGCCGGCACCTGCTCGCCGACGTCGGCGTCGACAGCTTCGCGTGGTACGGCGAGCTGCAATCGACAGCGTCTTGCGCGTGGAGCGTGATCGAGGAATACCGCGACGAGCTCACCTGGCTGCCGCATGTGCCGGAGCCGAATGAAACTGCGGCCGCGGTCGCAGAACGCTTGCTCGCGACTTTGGAGCGTCTGGGTGTGACGCCGCGAGAGGTGGATTTGTGGCGTGCCCGTGTGCTGCGAGCGAACTCCGGTCCGGAGTGCGGGGAAGCTGCCTTTCGAGAGTTGCTCGATGCCGCGCTTCGAGCGGCGCGCGCACCGGATGCCCGTGTGTTGTGCGGCGCGGTCGAGTGCCTGCTCGATCGCGGAGCCGTGCGCGCGGCGCGGCACCTGCTCGACGAACACGCCGCGTGGTCCTCGAACAACGAACGTGTCGCGCGCTTGCGCAGTTGGACGGTGTTGTTGCAAGAGGATGAGAACGGCGCGCGCAGCGCCGTCGTAGGTCATGGGGCGTGGCGCGGACGGATTCCGCAGTCGCTCGTCGAGTTGCGCGGACGGCGCAGCGCCTGGCTGCCGCTCCTGGCCGGCGTTGCTCCGCAGCCGGCGCTCGCCTGCGCCGGCACGTCCGAGCGCAGCGTGTCGCGCAAGGCGGTCGGCGCACTCGTGCTGGCCGTGTTTGCGCTGCGCGAAGTGGGGCGCCACGAATACCTGGACGGCGACATCGCTCCTGGACTGCGTGAGCGCATGCCCGATTGGTTGCGCGGTCTCGATGGCGCATGCAGTGAGCCTTCGTCGCCCGAGCATTGCGCCGTCGTCGAGGCGCGCGTCGCGATCGTGCATCGCAGCGCGCCCGGCGAGCTGCGCAGCGCCGTGAGCGCCGCGCATGTCCAAGCCCTTGCCGTCGTGCCCATCGTCGACGACGCCGGCGAAGTCGCCGGTTGGCTGCGTTTGGAGTGGGATCACCATCTGGTGCCGTCCGTGCGCGCGCTCGAACGCTTGGCCTTCGCGTGGCGCGAGCGCGTCCTTGCGCAGCGCGCGAACGATCAGGCCTCGTCGGCATCCCACGCGCCGCATTCGGGGTCGTCCGACATCGAGTGGGCGACGCCTGCGGTCGAAGGCGCCTGCGCCGAGGTGTTGCGCGCGCTTGTTTCCGAAGTCGGCATGAAGACGGCGCAACGACGTTGGTGGGGCTTCGAGGTCAGCGGGACGACGTGCCGCCTCGCTGCAGAGGGCGGAAGCGCGCTCGGTGAGGGCGAGCTCGGCGGTTCCCGTGCGCTGCGGCGCGCCTTGCGCAGCGGCAGCGTCGTGCAGTTCGACGAGCCGGACTGCGAACTGTCGATCCGCAGGGACGCGGCCTCGGGCGTGGTGCTGCCGCTGCTCGTGCGCGGAGAGCTGTGCGGACTGCTCGCGGTCGAATCCGCGCGGCGCAAGGACTTTCCCGCAGCCCTGACGGCGCGTTGGACCGAGCGCGTGCGTTGGAATGCGCTCGATCTGCGCGTGGCGCGTTTTCGCGAGTGGCACAGCCTCGTGTTCGACCACGACGTGCACTTCGCGTCGCACACGGCGCAGAGTGCGACGTGGGTCGAACAGGTGCTTGCTGCTGCAGCTTCCGATTCCGCGTGCACGTTGATCGGACCCAGCGGCAGCGGCAAGCACGTCGTCGCGCGCTGGCTGCACTTCGAGCGTGGCGCTGCGCCGCGTTTCGAGAGCTTCACGTGCGGCGACGACGAGCGCGCGTTGTGGGGGGCAGGCGCGGACGATGAACCGATGCTCAGGCGTGCACTCGGCGGCACGCTCGTGTTGGAGGACATCGAGCGCCTTTCCGTTGCCGGTCAAACGCGGCTGTTGTCGGCCTTGGAACGCCAAGCCGCGCAGCCGGCGCGCTCGGTGCGTTGGGTCGTCACTTCGAAGCTGGCCCTCGAGCGCTCGATCGCTGCCGGCACCCTGCGCGAGGATCTGGGCCGCCGTCTCGAGCGTCTGCAAATCCGAGTGCCGGCGCTCGACGAGCGCCGGCCCGAGCTCCTGCGCATCGTCGCGTTGCTCACGCGGCGCTTCGCGCGCGAGGAGGGCGTGCCGCCGCCGCGTTTCGACGACGAAGCGCTCGCCATGTTGTGGCGCCAACCGTGGCGCGCCAACCTGCGCGAGCTCGAGAACCTCGTCTTCAAGCTCGTGCTGTTCCACGCGGGACAAGACGTGCAGGTCGAGCACGTCGAAGCACTCGCGCGCCGGCACGGACTCGAGCTGCTTCCGCGCGTGTCGTCCCGCTCTCCGGACGCGGAATTGGTACGCGCTGCGCTGGCGTCCACTGCGAACTTGCGCGGCACGATCAACAAGACGCGCGCCGCGCTCTACCTCGGCTGGGATCCCGACACGCTCGTGTCGCGCATGACCGAACTCGGGCTGGCGGTGGGCCGCGTCGACCTTGCCGGTTTGACGACGACCCAGAGGTCAACCAGCGAGTTGCCGTCGGCACCGAAGGACGCTGCTTCGAGCGACGATGTGCGCTGACGGTGCCGACCGCAAAGGTCGGTTCTCGAACGGCCCAGGTCGAGCGCAGATCTGAACTGCGTTCTGATTCGGCATACCGGCGGAACAAAAGAGAGGCCCGATCGGGGTGATCGGGCCCCTCCCTTTGACTTCCCAGGGGGGAAGGTCCGGCTCGCTCGTATGGCCCCCCCGGGCATGCGCTCGAGCCGCGAGGTCTTGCGACCTCGCGCGTGTTTTTACGGCATCTGGCGCGTTGCACGTTAGGAAATCATCCAAAACGTTTCAGACGCGAAACGTCACACGGGTGCCGTCCGGCGCCTGTGGCTTGGTCGCTTCACGAGGTAGGAGCAGCGTCGGTGTTCGCGCTCCGCGCGCTGCCTTCAATCTGCGCGGCGCCACCGGGATCGCGGCGCGTTGGCTGTACCGAATCGTCGGCGTTGGCCACCGAAGCTCGCGCCGGCCGGCGTGCGCGAGCACGAGCTCGGGCGAGGCCGCGTCGCGTGTCCAGTCTCCGAGCGCGCTCGAGGAGCTCGACCTACGCAGCGCTCCGAACCGTCCTCAGTGACGCACGCCGCGGCACCGGTGAATCCTCACGCGCGCGCGGTCGCTACGAGCGCGCCGCGCGAGCTGCGCGTGGTGCCGCAGCCTCGACCTTGGTACCTGACACGCACCAACGCGTGCCATGAGGGTCTCCGACTTCGATTTCGAACTTCCCGAGCGAGCCATTGCTCAGGTCCCCGCAACGCCGCGCGATGCGGCGCGCTTGCTGGTGCACGACATCGAGCGCGATGCGACGGAGCACGCGCACGTTTCGGGTCTCGCCGACAGGCTGCGCAGCGGCGACCTGTTGGTCGTCAACGACACGCGCGTCCGACGCGCACGCTTGATCGGCAAGCGCGCGAGCGGCGGTGCGGTGGAGTTTTTGCTGCTCGAGCAACGCGAGGCAGGTCTGTGGCGCGTGCTCGCGCGTCCCGCGGCAAAGCTCCGCATCGACGAGCGCATCGAACTCGAATCCGGGCACTTGGCGGCGCGCATGCATGCGCGCATCGGCGCGAGCCCTGAGTGGTGGATCGAGTTGATCGATCCCGCTGCGGGCACCGATGCGCTCGACGTACTGATCGAGCGCTACGGACGCGCGCCGTTGCCGCCCTACATACGCCGAGAGCGCGGCGCCGATCCGCTGCGCGACGACGATCGCGAGTCCTACCAAACGGTGTTCGCGCGCGAACTCGGCGCCGTCGCCGCGCCGACGGCAGGACTGCACTTCACGCCGGAGTTGCTCGCGCGACTGGCTGCGCGCGGAATCGAGCGGGCGTCCGTGACCCTGCATGTCGGCGAAGGCACGTTCAAGCCGGTCGCCGTGGAGGACACGCGCGACCACGCGATGCACTCCGAGCGCTACACGTTGCCGCTCGCGACCGTGGACGCGATTGCACGCTGCCGCGCGCGCCACGGACGTGTCGTCGCCGTGGGCACGACCTCGGTGCGCGTGCTCGAAAGCTGCGCGGACGCGAGCGGCGTCGTGCACGCAGGGGCCGGCGAAACGCGCTTGTTTCTCGAGCCCGGCGCGCCGTTCCGCGTCGTCGACGTGCTGATGACGAACTTCCACTTGCCGCGCAGCACGCTGCTGATGTTGGTCAGCGCCTTCGCGGGCCGCGAACGCGTGTTGCGCCTCTACGGCGAGGCCCTGGCCCAGGGCTACCGCTTCTACAGCTACGGCGACGCGCTGCTCTTGAGCGGCCGCGCGCGCGACTAACGCGCCAACAGGTCGCGCATCAGCCGCGCCGCGCCCGCCGGATCCGTGGACTCGAGGATGGCCGACGAAACGGCGGCGCGCCCGAGCTCCGCGAGTTCCTCGACTTCCAACACACCGATCCCGCCGATCGGGAACACGGGCAGCGCCGTGACCTGTTGAGCGATCCAAGCGGCGTCGGCGCCGAGACCCTTGGTGTAGCCCTTGGTCGACGTCGCGCGGATCGGACCGAATCCCAGGTAGTCGATCGGCGCGTCGAACGCCGCCGCGACCTGGGCGTTCGAATGCGTCGACAAACCGATCAGCGCGTCGGCACCCAGGACTTCGCGCGCAACGTGCGGCGGCGTGTCGTTCTGGCCGACATGCACGCCGGCCAGCCCGCGCTCGAGCAAACACTTCGCCACGTCGACGCGATCGTTCGCCAGCACCAGCGGACGCGCCTCGCCGAGCTGGGCCGCGAGGTCGAGCACGCGCACGCTCCAATCGAACGAGGCGCGCGCGCTGGTCGTCGCGAGCGCGCGTGAGTCGGAGCGCTGCGGATCGAGATCGCGATCCGCCGGCTTCGGACGCACTTGCACGAGGTCAACCCAGGGCAAGGCCGCTTCGAGCGCGGCCAAGGGGTCGCGCGTCGTGATGCGTTCCGGCGTGAAGATCAAGTACAGGCGCGCCGCGGCGAGGCGACGGCGCAGTTCGGCGGACGAAAACACGGGCTCACGCTAGCGCGCGCGGCGTGCGTGCGCAGCGCGGTATTCGAACTGCGGACGAGGCGACGACGCATTGCGCACAGCGCGCGCGGACGGCATCGACCTGAGGCCGCGCCGCGAAGGGCGAACGTTCAGCGCTGAATCGGCGCCGCACTCGAACGCGCGCGCTGCGCCGCTAGCCTCCGCGAGCCCTTAGACTCTGCCGCGATGATCTCGTTCGTGACGATCGCAGCACTCCTTCAAGCTCAAGCTCCGAGCGCGCCTCGCACGGTGTTCGTCGACGACCTCGGTGCGCTCGACGGCGTGATGACGACCTGCGGGACGCGCGCGAAGAACTACATCATCGAAGTCAACGGCGGCGGGCTCGCGCTGGCGGACTTCGACGCGGACCAGGACCTCGACCTCGTCGTCGTCGACGGCTCGACGTTGGAGCGCGTGGCGCGCCAGGAGCCCGGTTTCCCGCCGCGCTTGTTCCTCAACGACGGCCGCGGGCATTTCGCCCTCGCCGGCGACACGTGGAGCATGGGTGCGTCGCGTTGGGGCATGGGCTGTGCTGTCGGCGATGCCGACGGCGACGGCCGGCTCGACCTCGTCATCAGCGGTTGGGGCCCCGCGCAGTTGTTCTTGAACCAGGGCGGCAAGGGCTTCGTCGACCACACGCGCGAGGCCGGCTTCGAGGGCTCGCGCTGGGGCACGAGCGCGGCGTTCCTTGACTACGACCGCGACGGTCGGCTCGATCTCGCGGTCGTCAACTACTTGGCCTTCGATCCGGCGACGATTGCGCCGCCAGGCGGCGGCTGCGCGTGGAAGGGCTTCCCGGTGATGTGCGGTCCCGAGGGACTCGTGCCGGTGCACGATCAGCTCTACCGCGGCAAGGGCGACGGAACGTTCGTCAACGCAACGCTCAGCGCGCACTTCAAGCCGGAGGAAGCGGCCTTCGGGCTCGGCTGCACGACGCTCGACTACGACAAGGACGGCGACACGGACCTGTACGTGTCGAACGATTCCACGCCCAACTTCCTGTGGGAGAACCAAGGCGACGGCACGTTCAAGGAAGTCGGGCTGTTGCGCGGCGTGAGCCACGACATGAACGGCAAGGAGCAGGCCGGGATGGGCATCGCGGTCGGCGACGTCAACGGCGACGGACGCGAGGATCTGCTCGTCACGAATTTCTCGGGAGAGAACAACGCGCTGTACCTCTCGAAGGGCGCGACCGGTTTCGTCGAGCGCTCAGGGCAGGCAGGCCTCGGCGGCCCGAGCATTCCTGATCTCGGCTGGGGCACGGCCTTGATCGACGTCGACCTCGACGGCGATCTCGACAACTTCGCCTTCAACGGCCACGTCTATCCGCAGGCCGACCAACCGGGCACCGATACGAGCTACGCGCAGACTTCGCGCCTGTACCGCAACGACGGTCAAGGGAAGTTCACTGCGGAGCCTTTGTTCGACGGTCCCAACCGCACGATGCGAGCGTCGGTCTTCGGCGACATCGACGGCGACGGCGATCTCGATCTCGTCGCGCTCGAGCTCGATGGGCCTGTGCACGTGTTGCGCAACGTGACGCGCAGCGCGGAGAACAGCGCAGGTCCGCACTGGCTGCGCGTCGCGTTGCGTGCGAAGCACGGCAATCGTTTTGCGCTCGGCGGAACGGTCGCGGCGCGCTGGAGCGGCGGATCGCGCAGCACGGAAATCCGCACCAGCGGCGGTTTTCAGGCGAGCGTAGCTCCCGAGGTGCACTTCGGGCTCGGTGCGGCGACGCAGGTCGAGCGGCTCAATCTGCGTTGGCCTTCGGGCAAGCAACTCGTGCTCGACAACGTCGCCGTCGATCGCGTGCTCATCGTCGACGAACCGGAGGACAAGTGATCGCGCTCGCGTGGGCACTCGTGTGCTTGCAGGCACCGCATTCGCCGAGCGGCATGCCGGCGCAGAGCGCGGTCGAGCGCGCACTCGCGCGCGATCCGTCGACACTCGCGCGCGCCGAGGTCGGTCGTTGGCAAGCGTGGCGACCCGATGAGCCCGTGCCCGCGCCGATTCGCGACACGTTCACAGCGGCGGCGCGCGCCTATCAGGATGCCGACTATGGGGCCGCGCTCGAGCAGCTGTACGCAACGCTCGAGCGCGAGCCGGAGTTTCCCGCAGCGCTGTACCAGCTGGGCTCGACCTACTTTCGTTTGCGGCGCTACGGCGATTGCGCGCGCGCGCTGGAGCGCTTCGTCAGCGTCGTGCCGCGCGAAGTCGGCGCGACGCAGGCGCTCGCGCACAGCTACTACACGCTCGGTGAGTACGAGCACGCCGAAGCGCACTACCGCAAGGTGCTCGCGGCGTCGCCCAAAAGCGTCGAGGCGTGGCGTGGGCTCGGCATCGTGCTGTTCAAGCGTGGAGCGAGCAGCGCCGCACTCGAGTGTTTGGACAAGTCGTTGTCGCTACGTCCGCAACACGCCGATGCGCTGGTTTGGCGCGCGCAAGTCTTGGTCGCGCTCGAGCGGCCCATCGAGGCGCTCGACGCGGCGCAACGTGGCCGCGACCTCGCGCCCTTCGAACCGCGCGCTTGGTTCGTGCTCGCGCAGATCCTCGACGACAGCGGTCGCAGCGAGGACGCCGCCGCAGCGCGCACGCGTTTCGCCGAGTTGAATCGCATCGAGCAGGACATTCGCTCGCAAGAAGGCCTGTTGCTCCACGATCCGCAGGCCATCGCCTCGTTGCTGAAGCTCGTGCAATTGCAGCGCGCCGCGCGCAATCACGACGAAGCGCGCGCCGCACTCGCGCGAGTTCTGCGCGTGGCGCCGGACGATCTCGCAGCGCGCGTGCTCGCCCTGGAAACTGCAGCCGATTTCGCCGACACCGTCGCGGCGGCTGCAGCGGTCGAAGTGCTCGAACAGAAGTT
>CAYHRR010000009.1:0-20808 GCA_964358875.1 uncultured Planctomycetaceae bacterium
CCATCGCTCGCGCTCGTTGCTCTCGCGCTTGCCGACACGAAAGGCCGCGTGCGCGCCGTCGTGGCCGCACACCGGCCCCGACGCGTAGTCGTAGGCCTCGTACACGTGCTCGCCGAGCACCGGATGCGGCACTTCACCTTCGAGGCCGACGTAACTGACTTGCGAGCCGTCGTCGCTCCACGTCACGTGCTGAATCACCGGCACCACGGTCAGGCCGTCGGGCGAGCGCAGCGGCTTGCCTTCGAGCGCGAGCTGCTCCGGTACGCGCGCGATCAAGCGTTCCTCGAATCTGCGCTCGACGGATTTGTCCTGCGCAGCGAACGTCGCGGTGCTCGACACGAGGAGAAGGATCGAGATCATGAGCGAGGCCTTTCGACGGTTGGCGACGAGCGCGGAGCCGCGGGAACCACGGCCGCACACTATGACCTCGCGCGGACAATGGTGGGCGCGACGCCTTTCAGCCGATCACGATCACACAGGCGATCAGCGCGGCCAGAGTCAGTCCGACGACCAGCGCGCACATGCCGAGCCGCGCTCGGCAGCCTTCGCGCGCCGCAGTCGTTCACCGGACCCTCCACCAAAGCAACTCGGTTCACATGGAGCGGCGCGCGTTCGAGCGGCGCGTGGTTCGCCGGCGTCGCGGACTCGCGCGGCCCGGACACGATCCTTCACTAGGACGCATGGGGTTCAGGAGTTGGCGGATGGCGCTCCGGTGTGGCAAGCCGGTGTGGCAAGCCGGTGTGGCAAGCCGGTGTGGCAAGCCGGTGCACCGGGTGACCAAGCGCTGCGTTGTTCGCGGTTTGCGCCTTCGCCATGATTCGCCGTAGCGACGCCAGCGCGCGCTTGTGCAACGTGCGCGCTGCGTTGGACGTCGGAAGTCCGAGCGCCGCTGCAACGTCCACGAACTCAAACTCGTCCCAATAGCGGAGTTCGAGCACGCGTCGGTGGCTCGTGGACAACCGGTGCATGGCTCTCCGGAGCCGATTTGTGTCCTCTTCGGCCTCGATTCGCGCAACGGCAGCGTCGGCGTCCGACTCCTGCGCGTCGAGTTCTATTTCGCGGAGGATCTCGATGCGACTCCTTCGCCGGGCAGCATCAAGCAGACGTAACTCTGCAATCGCGACCAAGCGATGGCTCAGCTCGTCGGCTGATCCAGTAGCGGCAGACTGCTTTGAATCACGGAGCAGCACGAGCCAGGCGTCGTGCAGTACGTCCTCGGCATCGAGATGCCGACGAAGCACAACGCCCATCCGGGCTCGAATTCGCAGCCGCGCAGTTTTGTGAGCCTGTCGGCACCCACCATCACACCCGGCGCTGGCCGTCTCCGCCGGACTGTGCGGCACCGGTTCCTCGACGGAGAGGAGTCGTGCGCTGGCAACATCCGGCGCGGATGGTTGCCTCTCGGGTTGAAGGAGCGGCGCCTCCACGGATACCGGCTCGCCCGATACGCAAGACCGCACCGGCTCGCCAACCCGGATGTCCGCGTCGCCACAAGCGCACGGCACCGTTCCACCGGCGCTGTCCGTTGACGGAGCGGTGGCCCGGGCGTTTCGGTCGGACGGTAGTCGGGTTTGGTTGGATGCGTTCACATCGCGTGTGAGTGTCGCTCCTCCCGTCCGCAGTCGCAGGAATCCCGAAAATCTTTGCGACCCCCGGAACGCGATCATGCGCTCGAGGAAACGACGGAATCGTCGACACACACAGACCCGCCATGCACTTCTTCCCGTACGTGCACAGCTCTCTCGCCGCTACGTGGCGGTTCGGAGAACTCGGGGGCACGGTTCAAGGTCCGGCATTCGGACACCCAGGAGACAACATGACTTCCACGCTCATTCGGCGGAATCGACTGACCCTTGCGGCGCTGGCACTCGCGACCGGTATCGCGTGGTCAGACACGTTGGACTGCGATGCGTACTCCGGATGGCTGCAATTGCCGGAGCACTGTGAGTCCGCCACGAACTACCAGACGGGGATCGACGCCTGCCGTGCCGCGCTTACGGCAGTTCGGATCGCGGTTCTCGCACCGACAGGCTACAAGTGCGCCGACACCGGCTGCGACGAGGGAAGCTGCCACACGGCGGTCTACTACGAAGATGCGACGCTGCTCACCATTGGTCCTGCGCACCTCAACCCGGCAACGGGACTCTATGACTGCAAGGTTTGCTGGAATGGTGGTGATGCGAAGGTCTATTGCACGCCGTGCGATCCGCTGTGAGTTCTGACGTCACCACGAGTTTCGGACTGCGGTGGAGCGCATCGCCGCCGTGAACGATCGACACACGCTACGCAAGCGCGGAATGGTCGCAGGGGCGATCATTCTCGCGTTCATTACGATCGCCACGCGCGCGAGCTGCACGAAGGAGGCGGCGATCGAGCCTGCCGCGCTTGGCACCGCGCTGTTCGAAACCGTTCCGGCCGACCCAGCGCCGGACAGCGCGCGCGCGGAGACGCGATCGAACGAAGTGGGCGACCCAAACAAGCAGACGGCCGGCACGATCTCCGGCACGCTGCTGATCTTCGACGCACAGGGCACTCCCCATGTGCCGGACTCCGGGTTCTTGCGTTGGCAGGAACGCGCCGTCGGATCGACCGAGTCGGGGTCGCGCTCGATCGGGTTGATTCACGGGCGCTGGGAGTTGTCCGTTGCGCCGGACACGTTGCTGCGTCCGATGTCGTTCGTCGACCCGCACGGTCGCGTCGCACAGGCGTCCGACGAATGGCGCGAAAGCCGCGCGTTTGACGGGCTGCCGCTTCAAATGCGCTGGACCACGGGCGTGTTGCTGCATGTCTTGGACGCTCAATCGAAGGCACCGCTAGCGGCCGTTCGTTTGCTGCTTCCCACGACCGACAACGCAGCCGATTTGGATTCGCCACAACCGTCCGCCGCGCTCATTGCAGGGGCGCGCCTCGAGGCCGGATCGTCGCCTGTCGCGCTACCGGTGTTCACATGCGTCCGCTCAGGTTGGGTGGGAGCCGAAGGGTGGGCGTGGAAGCGCTTTGCGTTCTCAGGCACCGAGGGAGAGGCGTTCATCGAGCTTCAGCGCGGCGCGCGCTTGCAATGCCGAGTGTCCGGAGCATCCGCCGACGTGCGCTACGGCGTCGTGCGGATCTACTCGAGCGAGAATCCGTTGCTGCCGATCGCGTCGGAGCGCTGGAGTGGTCAACCTGCGGTCGCCTTCGACGGGCTGCCCGTGGGTCGCTGCGTCGTGACGTTCGAACACCCGGGACCGCCGAACGCCGGCTCGCGCCGAGTCCAGGTCGCGTTCGAGTTGGTGTCGGGCATGAACGAGATCGTCCTCGACCTGTCCTCCTCGTCTCTGGAATTCGAAACGGGCTCCCTATCGCTGCTGATCAACGCTGCCTCCGAAACGGCGCTGTCCTCGATCAAGAGCGTGCTCATCCGCAGCATCGACGCGATCGGCCGTGACCGAATCGCACCTGTCGTGCTCGCGGCCGAAGATCTGAAGCCGTCGATCACTCCCGCGTTCGGTCGCGCTTGCCACATCGCATGTCTCTTGCCGGGCCGCTATCGAGTGGAGATTGCACCGCTCGGCGTCACGGCGCAGTGCGAGATCCAGGCGGGTCAGGAGGTCAAAGTCGAAATCGACTTGCCGCTTCTCGTCGACGTCACGCTGTGGATCGAGAGTGCGGATTCAGCCGCGCGATTGCATGGTTTCGAGGTCCTGCATCGGCCGTTTGATTCGAACAGCTCGCGCTCGTGGAGCATGGCCTCGTACGACATGGGCCGTGGCTGCTACACGATGCGTTTGGCTCCCGGTCGAGCGCAGATCAGCGCTCAGCCCTCCGATCGACGACGGGTCTTGGAGACGATCGAGGTGACCGACGCGACGCACGAGTTCGTCCTCGTTGCTCGAAAGCTCGAGCCCGAGTTGATGCGCTTGCGTTCGCGGCAGAGCAGCGCCGAGTTTCCGTTGCCGCAGTCCTTCTGGGCCGCGATCGAAGTCCGCGCCGCCGGACCGTTCGACGGCAACTACGTCGGGCTGGTGATCGGAACCACGGACTCGGCGGGTCAACTCACGAGCGACGCGGCGGAGGCGATCGTCGAGGTTGTTCCCGCCGGTCGGTACTCGCTGCACTTTCCGAAGTGCCCCGGCTACTTGCCGTTGGCCGACATGCAGATCGATGTCGCGCGCGGAGTCGAGTCGCTAGTGATTCTGCAACTCGAGCTGGAGTGACCTTGTCGTTGCATGGGAGCGCGTGCGGCGCGGCGCCGGTTCGTGTTGCGCTCTTCGTCACCGACTGAAGCACCGGCGCCACCGTCTGAACCCCGCCGCGCGCATGCATCGGCGCCGCGCCATGGCGGCGCAGCGACGGCGCGGGCGAGGCCGGCGCGGCGTTACGCGCCGCGCGCGCCGCGTTTCAGCCGAACACCATCGCCCAGGCGATCAGTGCGGCCAAGGTCAGTCCGACGACGAGCGCGCTCATGCCGAAGACGCGCACGACTTTTTGGAAGAGCGGCTTGGGCGGTTCTTCCAGGTGACGCTCGAGTTCGCCCGAGGCGAGCAGTCGCTCGTACAGTTCGGGCCGGTCGTGCTTCAACTCCGCGAGGCTCATGCGACCCGTGAAGATCACCGGATCCATCGGGAACTTCTCCGGCCGGAAGTGCGTGTTGAAGAAGTGGATCGTGAAGATGAACCCGGTCGCGAGCAGAGCCTCGTCGCTGTGGATGATCGTCGCGACGTTGATCGCCCAGCCGGGCAGCACGCGCGTGAACGTCTCGGGGAACCACAAGAACAACCCGGTGCTGCCGATCACGACCACGCCCCAGAACACCGCGAGGTAGTCGAACTTCTCCCAGTAGGTCCAGCGTCCGTAGCGCGGCATCGGCCCACGCCCCGCGAAGAATTTGAGCGTCGCGACGAGCTCGCGCGCGTCGGACCACTTGGGAACGAGCGAGTCGGGGCCGAAGAAAAACTCGCGCAGCGTCTTCTTGCTCGCGCGGAAGCGACGCGCGACGTCCCACACGTGCAGCGTCATGTAGCCGAAGGTCGCGACCGCGCACACGCGATGGATCCAACCGGCGGCTTGGATTCCGCCGAGCACGCTCGAAAGCGCGCGCGCCCAACCTGCGTGCGAGAACTTGAGCATCATCCCGGTGATCGCCAAGCCGAAGAAGCTGAGGATCACGGTCAAGTGCAGCGCGCGCTGGAAGCCGCTGAAGCGCTGGAATTGCTTGGAGGTGTCGGCGATCGTCGCGACGTGCTTGCGGTAGGTGTCGCGCAGTTTCCACGAGCGCGGCAACCAGGCCAACGTGTGCAGACCGAAGAAGCCGAAGGTGCCGACGAGCAGCGCGGTCATCGAGACGAAGGCCCAATACAGCGCCGGATATTTCTCGGGATCGCGGTGATCGGCGTGGGTCAGGTAGCCGGCGAAACCGGCGTTCGAACCGGAGTGACACTTGCCGCAAGTGCCGACGATGTTTTCGTCCGACAAATGCGAGGCCGGCGCGGAGGCGGGCAGGATGTCGTGCGCGCCGTGGCAGTCGTAGCACTTGGCGCGCGTCGTATCGCCGAGCGTCGAGGCCTTGCCGTGGTAGGTCTCGAAGTAGGTCTCGGTGATCTCCTCATGGCACTTGCCGCACTGCTCCATGATCCCGAGCTTGAACTCGGCGACGTCGGTGCGACTCATCGTGTGCGCCGAGTGGCAGTCGTTGCAGTCCGGCAAGGGCGGCATGTCGCGCAGTTGCTCGTAGTCGGGATTGCCGACGCGCGAGTGCACGCTCTTTTGGAAGGTCTCGAAGATGCCGTCGTGGCATTGGCCGCAGGTGCCGGGAATGTTGCCGGCATGCACGGTGGATTCGGGATCGCTCGCCGGAAGCTCCTTGTGCGCCGTGTGGCAATCGGTGCACACCGCAGTGACGACGAGCCCGCTTTCGAGCAACCCGCGTCCGTGGATGCTCTCGGTGTAGTTCTCGACGACGTGCGTTTCGGTGCCGAGGTAGCGCTGCGCTGCGATCTTGCCCTCGCGGTGACAGCGCGCGCACAGATCGGGAACGTTGCGACTGAAGCTCGGCGACGTGCGGATCAGTTCCTTCAACTCCAACGCGGCGCCCTCGGGCACCGCGTGCTCGAGGATGCGGTGCGTGCCGTGGCAGTCGGTGCACATCGGTGCGTTGACGTCGCCCTTGTCGCGCAGCGAGCCGTGGACACCGCGATGGAAATCGGCCGCTTGGCCTTCGTGGCAAACGGCGCAGTCGACCTTGGCCGTGATCGTCGCGCACGAACGCTCGAGCGACGGCGATACGCCCGAGTGGCACTGCGCGCACGACACGCCCTTGCGACCGTGGATCGACAGCGCGTGCTCGGCCTCGTCGATCTTCAACGAGCGCGCGTCGGAACTCGCCGTGATCTCCGTCGCGTGGCAACGCAGGCAATCCGCGTTGGCCATGTTGGTGTCGTAGAAGACCTTGCGGATCTCGTGCGGCGAGTGGCACTCGACGCACAGCGGCACGACGCCCTCGCGCTCCCACAACTCGCCCGCGATCACCTTGCGGTGCACCTCTTCGATGCGGCCGTGGCACTTCATGCACGTGCCGCGCACGTTGTCTTTGTGGATCGTCGACTTGGGATCGACGTGCGGCAGCACGTTGTGGCCGGTGTGGCAGCTCGTGCAAACCGCCGTCACCGAGAGGCCCTGTTTGTAGAGCCCTTCGCCGTGAATCGAGTCCTTGTAGCGCTGGAACACCTGCTCCTGCGGCACGTCGTAAGTGCGCTCGACCGCCGCGCCCTCGGCGTGGCATTGCGCGCACATCATTGGCACGTTGAACGGAGAGATCGACGACTCAGGGTCCTTGAGGCGCAGCACGTAGTGGTCGCCGTGACAGTCCTGGCACAGCGGCGCGAGCGCGTTGCCTTCCGCGGCCTTCTTGCCGTGCGTGCTGTTGCGGTAGGCCGTCACCGGCCCGTCGTCGTCGTCGTGGCAATCGGTGCAGGTCACACGCGCGAGGTTCTTGGCGTGCGGGAACTCCTCGACGCCGCTGAGATCGGCGTGGCACGCGGTGCAATCGAGTTTCTTGTGCACGCTCTTGCCGAAATGCTCGGTGTCGACGTGCAGCGAGACCTCGCGCCCGTCGCGCGTCATCTTCAATCCGTCGACTGCGTGGCATTCGAGGCACTTGGCGTTGTCTTGCGCGTGGGCGTGCGAGCAAGGCGCCGCGAGCGCGATCGCCACTGCGAACAGCGCGCGCGCAGTCCGCTCCAGAATGCGCGAGCGCTGCAAAGTCGAACGTCGGACGTGTGGGGTGCTCATGGTGCCTCTTGCGTGCTTTCGCCGCGCTTCGCAGCTTCGCGCCGCTGTTCGAGGATGTCGAGGTACTCGCGCGGATGGTGGTGACGCAGCTCACCGCGCGTGATCTTGCCGTCGAGCCACACGCGGCTCATCGGGAACACTCCCGGCCGCAAGTGCACGTGGTACATGTGCCAGATGATGATCGCGAGGAAGGCCAGTGTCGCTTCGAAGCCGTGCACGACGCGGCACACCTCGAAGGTCCACGTCGGCGTCCAGTCGAGGAACCACTCGGGCCGCCACAGGATCGCGCCGGTGACGATCATCACGAAGTTGCCCCACGCGACCGCGCTGTACTCGAGCTTCTCGATCAGTCCGTAGCGCCCGACGCACGGACGCTTGTCGCAGCGGAGCCACGGGAAGCGCGCGAACAACGGCGCTAGGGGCTTGCGGCGCGCCAGCCACGCCATCAGTCCGAGGTCGAACAGCATCTCTTGCGCGAAGTCGGTGACGTCGCGCGGCTTGAAGATCATCAAGCCGGACCAACGTCGCGCCGAAGGCAGCAACGCGAGTCCGATCAAGTGCCACAGCGAGAGTCCGATCAAGCCGAAGGCGCCGATGCGGTGCAGTCGACTGCGCAACAGAAAGCCGCCTTCGAGATCGATCAGCGAGTGCATCCAGCCGTTGTCGTGCAGGAATACCGGGATGCCGGTGACGACCAGGAGCAAGAACGACGTGATCAACACCGCGTGCTGCAAGCGCGCGTGTCGGCCCATGCGTCGGAACGTCTCGGTGGGGGCGACGAGCGCGTTCTCGTCCGGCCACTCGTGCGCGACGACGTGTTCGGATTCGCGCGGGCCCCAACCCATGCGCAAGCGCAGGCGACCGAACAGGTCGAGCAGGATGAACAGCACGAAGGCACCGATGATCACGAGGACCAACGCGGTGTAGATCGTCCGCACCCAGTACGGCACGGGGTTCGATTCGCTCTCGACCACCGAGTGGACCGGCACGCGCGCGAAGGCTGCGGTCGCCCCGACGTGACAGTTGCCGCAGGTGTCGTCGAGGTTCGCGACGTTGACGCTCGAGCGCGGATCCTTCGACGGGAAGATCGCGTGGAAGCCGTGACACGACGCGCAATTCGCAGCGCCTGTCGCGCCGAAGCTCGACGCGATGCCGTGGTACGACGCGCCCCACGAACGGCGCACGCTCGACTTGAAACCGTAGCGCTGCCCGAGCGCGTCGTCGGCGTGGCATCGCGCGCACGTCTCGGCGACGAGCGCGGTCGACACGTTCGACCCCGCCATCGCCGGATCCTGAATCGCGTGCTCGCTGTGGCAGTCGTTGCACACCGGCACGTCCTCGACGCCCTGCTCGAACGCGCGACCATGCACGCCTTCGAGGTAAGTCGCGAGCACTCCCGCGTGACAAGCGCCGCAGGTGTAGGGGATCGCGCGGCGCGACGTCGGCGCGTTCGGATCGCCGGGACGACGGATGTCGTGCGAACCGTGGCAGGACGCGCAGGTCGCCGTGACGACGAGACCTTCGACGCGCAAGCCGCGACCGTGCACGCTCGTTTCGTACTGGCCGACCTTGTCGCCGCCCGGCGCCGGATGTTCCGGCGACGGATTCGTGTGGTGACACGCCTCGCAAGTGTTCGGCAGGTTGAGCGGATACACCGACGAGCGCGGATCGCTCGCGCGGTGCACGTCGTGCGCGCCGTGGCAGTCGATGCACTTCGCAGCGGCGTGACCGTTGCCGGGATCGCCGCCGTGCGGACTGAGCAGCCACTCCTTCGCGGCCGCAGCGTGGCACGTCGCGCAGTTCACGGCGCGCGTCACGCCTTCGGTGCACTTGCTCGGGCCGGCTTGCGCGCCCGCCGCAGGTTTCGCGTGGCATTGCACGCAGTCGAACTTCGCAGCGGCGTGCACGCTCGTCGCGACGAGCGTTGCGTCCTGTGCGTGACAACTCGCGCAGGCGTTCGCTTCGAGCTTCGGCACCGCGCTGCCGTCGGCTGCGACCTGCCGGTGGAAGGTGTGGCACTTCGTGCAGTCGAGTTCCGCGCCGCCCGAGGCCGAAAGGCTCGCGTGCGGCCCGAATCCGACGATGCGCTCGCTCGCGTGGCACAGCAGACACTTGTTCGCGCCGCCTTCGCTCACGACGCGCGCGCGCGTTGCGTCGGCGCCGTTCGCGTGACCGGCGTGGCACACGAGACAACTCAAGCTCGGCGCAGCAGCACCGTCGGCGTGGTGCAGGCTCGCGCGCGCAAGCTCGTGACAGCTCTCGCAGCGCTCCGAGGCGTGGCCCGTGTTCATCGCCGCCGCAGGATCGCTCGGCTTGCGAACGTCGTGCGGCGAGTGGCAATCGACGCACGACGGACCGCTGCCGTCGCGCGCGAGCGCCGCTGCGTGCGACGTTCCGGCGAGCGTGGCGACGTCCTTCTCGTGGCAGTTCGTGCAACTTTCGTCGGCCGCGCGCTTGCGCTCGAGCGGCGCGACGCTTTCAACGAGCGGCTGAAAGTGCGGCACGCCGTGGCAGGTGATGCAGCGCGGATAGGGGCGCGCGTCGGACGGCGAGAGGCCGCGGTGCGCGCTGTGTGCGAGCAGCGACGCTTGATCGCCGTGGCACGTCGAGCACTGCACCGGCGCGAGCTTCTCCGCATGCTCGCTCTCGACGGCCGGATCCCAATCGGCGAGCGCGGCGTGGCAATCCACGCACTCGAGGTCGCCGTGAGAGCGCCGCAACTCGTCTTGCGGACGCACTTCGGAGTGACACAACGCGCAGACGTCCTTCCGCGAGCGCTCGGCGACGGCCGGAGCCGTGCCGCACAAGGCGATCGCGAGGAGGGCCTGCCACACGACTCCTAGTTGGAGCTTCATGGCTCGTGGCCTTGGTCGATCGGACGGATTCGCTGGTTCGACTACTGCGCGGACAATGCGTTCAACGCCTCTTCCAGCAGTTGTTTCGCCAGCTCGTAATTGTGAACGCCGCCACTGCCGTCGGCTTCGACGGCGGCGAGCGCGGCTCGGGCTCGAGCCAGAGTCGCGGCGCTTGCGTTGCGGCTTGCGGCTTCATCGAGCGCGCGACGTACGCGCTCACACGAGGCCGTGATTTCGGTTTGCCACTCGCGTTGCTTCGCGTCGTAACCGGCTTCGTGGCACAGCACGCACATCGCCGGCTTGGGTCGCAGGATCGCGGGCGCGTCGCCGTGGCATTCGTTGCACTCCATCTCGCCCATCGTGCCGGGCTTGGGCTCGGGCAAGAGCGCGAGCGTGCCGCGCAAGAGTGCGTTCTGTGCGCCGTGGCAACTCGCGCAGTCCGACACGTCGCGCACGGTGCTTTCTTGGTGATGGCAGTTCGCGCATTGCGTGCGCGGGAAGGTCGGAGCGCCGTGCTCCGTCGTGCTGTGGCAAGCGTCGCAATCGAGGCCCGAGGCGAGGTGACGGCTGTGGGGGAAGGCGCGTTCTTCGCGCGCGATCTCCGCCGGCCGTCCGACGGCGGCATGGCAGTCCGAGCAGCCGTGCGCCGAGCGGAACGGGAAGCCGTCGACGCATTTCGCGCCCGCTTCGATGCCGAGCAAAGCGCGCGCGCTGTCGATGCGTTCGGCGCTCGCGCGCAGCGCATCGAGGGCGTAGCCGACGTTGTGCGCGCCGCGCGAGCCGTCGAGTTTGACGAGCAGGTAGTTGCGCCGCGCTTCGATCAGCGGTGTCGCCGCAGGGTGCAGCGCGCGATCGCCGAGTTGCGCCTCGAGCTCGGTCAGTTGCGGAGCGAGTCGCTCGAGTTGCTCACCGACGGCGCCTTGCCATTCGTCGAGCATTCCGTCGAAGGTCGTGCCGTGGCAGTGGATGCAATCGACGTTGCCCGCGGCCGCGACGGTCGGCGTGCCCAGGTGTCCCGCGCCGCCGTGTGCGCCCCCTTGTGTGCCCCCTTGTGCGCCCCCTTGTGCGCCATCGAGCGCGCCGTCGAGCGCGGTGCTCGCGGACAAGGTCCCCGATTGCGTCAGGAAACCCGAGCGTCCCGTGTGGCACGCGTCGCACACGACGCGCGTCTGGTGCATGCGGCTGGGCTCGTCGGCGACACCGACGGCGCCTTGACCCGCGTACAACTTGCGCGCGGTGTCGTGCGTGTTCTCGTGGCACGAACCGCAACCTTCCTTCGGCGCGGATTCGAAGGTCTGCAGCGGCAGCAGGCCGTGGTGGATTTCGTCGTGGCATTCGAAGCACTCGACCTTGTGGTCGGTGACGTGCATCTCGTGCAGGAAGTCGCGCTCGCCGAAGCGCTCGATGTGCCCCGCCTCGCCGTGGCAGGAGTGGCAGCGCTCCTTGCGCACCGTGCCGTCGCCCTCGATCACCGGGTTGTGGCACTCGCGGCACTCGACGCCGCGCGCGACGTAGTCGGCGTGCACGAAGGGTTGGCCGTCGACCACGATCTCGCCCTTGGGCGGACCGTGGCAGATCATGCAGTCGCCGGTTTTCTCGGGCGTTTCACCGTGTTCGTCGGGCATGAAGTGACACGTGAAGCACACCGACTTCGCCACGGAGACGTGCTTGGTCTGGTCGACCTGCGCGTGGCACGTCGTGCAGCGCAAGCGTCGCCCGCGACGGCTTTCGAGCAGGTGTTGGCGGTGATCGAACTCGACACCGCCGAAGTCGACTTTGCTGTCGAGCATGCGGGCCGAGTGGCAGCCCGAGCGTTGGCAACTGTTGTCGCTGACCTCGGCCCACGGCTTGGTGCCCTGCGTGCGCGTGACGTACTTCGCGAGCTGCGAGAGCGCCTTGAACTTGCCTTCGAGCGTTTCGAGCGAACCGGGCTCGTAGTGACAGTCGATGCAAGCAACGCCGTGGTGGCTCGATTCCTGCCAGGACTTGTAGTACGGCTCCATCAAGTGGCAGGAGTTGCAGAACTCGGGCTGCGCGGTGTGGTGCACGGCGCTGCCGAGCAGAATCGCCAGCGCGGCGGCCGAGAACAGGCCGATGATGAACACGCGTCCCGCCCAATGCAGGGCGAAGTCGCGCGCGCGATTCCACAGGCGCCTAACGACCATGCGCGTCTCCTTCGGGCGGAGCTTGCGCCGCTTTCCAGCGACCCGAGATCGCGCGGCCGTACATCGACAAGGCGATCGCGAAGCACACCGCGACGACGAACAGAATTGCCGTGTAGATCTTGCGGTCGCGGAAGATGCGGTTCTTCGTCGTCAGGCTCTCGAGCGTTTTCTCCACCATCGCTTGGCCGCGATTGAGGATCTCGTCGAGCGCGACCGGCGATGCGGTGTGCGTCATCGTGCGCGCGCGCACGAGCAAGCCGCGCGCGTCTTCGAGGTAGCCGCGTTCCTCGCCGAGGAACAGGCCGCGCCGTGCCGCGCCGCCGATCTCTTCATCGACGCCGCGGATCGTCGCCGCGAGTCGCTCGACGTCGTCGCGCAAGCGCACGCCGATGGCGAGCGCCGGGTCGTTGTCGCCGGAGTGGCAGTTGCCGCAATGGCCTTCGTCCGAGCCCGTGAACATCTCGGTCGAAGGCGCGACGACGGCGTGGTGGTCGTGGCACGAAGTGCATTGCAGGCCCTTGTCGTGCGCGCCAGCGACGTGCGGGCTGCGCTCGAAATACTCCTGCACGACCGAGTGGCAATTGCCGCAGACCTGGCGCACGTCGCCGGTGCGCGGAGGCGCGGCGCCGTGCGAGCCGTGGCACTCGGTGCAGCCGGGTGCGGCCGGATGCTCGCCTTCGATCAGCGCTTTGCCGTGCACGGAGCCGCGGAAGTCTTGGACGACATCGGCGGGCAAGCCGTACTTCGCCATCAAGGTCGCGTCGGCGTGGCAGCGACCGCAGGTGTCGACTTGGTGGCGCTCGTGGACGGGCGAAAGCGGATCGCGCACGGGCAACACGAAGTGACTGCCGTGGCAACTGACGCAAGTCGCGACGTTGGGATCGCCGTCGAGCGCGAGCTTCGCGCCGTGGCGGCTGGTCCAGTACAGCGACAACTGGTCCGTGCGCAGACCGAAGGAGCGCATCTGCTCGACGTCGGAGTGACACCCGCCGCAGGATTCGACCGCGGCGAGCGGATCACCGAGCTTCTTCAAGTTCGCGCCGTGCGCCTTGGCGACGTCGACTTCGCCGGCTGCGCCGCCGTGGCACGTGATGCAGTCGACGGAGGATTTGGCGTGGATGCCTTGCGCGAACTCGCGCGCTTCGCCGCCGTGGCAGACCTTGCAGCTCTGCGCGCGGTCGGAATTCGCTTGCCGGGCGAAGGCCGCGCTCGCGCCGCACAGTGCGAACAGAACGGCTGCGATCCGGTGGACGCGGCTCACAGGAGTTCCTCCATCACCAGCGGCAGCACAGCTGCGGCGGCTGCGATCAAGACGATGGCGAAGGCGATCGCGCGGCGCGGCGCTCCGCTGTGCGTGCCGCGATCGAAACGCGGTACGAGCAGTACGAGCGCGGCCAGCACGAAGGCGAGCAACCAGCCGACACCGACGAATTCCGCCGGGAACAACGCGACGAAGGCCAAGGGCGCGCGCAGGTACCAGGGCTGCACGAGGTCCGCAGGAGGATGCTGCACGTCGACGGGCGCGCCGACGCCCGGAGGGAATTGGCCCGCGAGCAAGGTCAGGACCGCGAGCATGACGATGCCGACCGCAGCCCATTGGATGAAGTGGTAGGGGAAGAAGCGTCGGCCTTCGCGGCGGATGCGCGGACCGGAGGTCGCGACGAGTCCTTCGACTTCGTCGTGCGAGAGCACGCGCCGCGCGCGACGCGAGTCGCCGCTGGTCACGTGCAACACGGGCTTGCCGGCGGCGCGCACTTGGCTCACTTCGAGCCCGCGCTTCTTCAACGCCGCGACGATCTCCGCGATCTGCTCGGGCTTCGAGCCGCGTTCGAGGACGATGATCACGCCGAGCCTCCGTTCTTGCGCACGAACACGCGTTGCACGAGCAAGGCGAGGTTGGCGAGGATCAACATCCACGTCAGCCAAGGCACGAACAGCGTGTGCGCCGAGTAGGTGCGGCTCAGCGTGGTCGCGCTGACCTCCGGTCCGCCGCGCAGGATGTCGGCGACGGTCGGTCCGATCCACACGATTGACTCGATGCGCTCGAGCAGTCCGCGCACGCGCCAGTAGGCGACGTTGTCCCAGGTGAGCAGGTCGCCGCTGAACATCTCGGCCAGCACGAGCGCGAGCACGGCGACGCCGAGGTACCACGCCCAGGCTTGGCCGAGCCGGTAGCGACCGCCGACGAACACGCGCGCCAAGTGCAGCGCGCACAACAGTGCGAGCGCCGGTGAAGACCAATGGTGCAGTCCGCGCACCAACCAGCCCCAGCTGACGTCGCGCATGATGAACTGCACGCTGTCGGACACGCTGTCGGGCGAGGGCGCGAAGTAGAGCGACAGCATGATCCCGGTCGCGACTTGGATCAGGAACAAGAGCATCAACGAAACGGCGAAGGCGAGATCGGTGCGCGCGCTCACCGGAATCGACGTGCGCGCCGCCTTGCGCACGAGGTGCAGCAGTCCCTGCTCCTGTACTCGCGCCACGTCAGCCCTCCCGCCGGATGAAGAGGTCGGCGTCGATCTGTTCGACCTTGTGCGTCGCCAGCGGGATCGACGGCGGACCGTGGACCACGTTGCCGTACACGTCGAAGGCGCCGCCGTGGCACGGGCACACGAGCAGGTCGCGCTCCGCATGCCACTCGAGCTTGCACACCGACATGTGCGTGCAGATCGCGCTGACCGCGAAGTAGCGGCCGCCTTCGAGGCGGATCAGCAGCATCGACTTGCCGAAGGCCTCGATCGACTTGGCCTTGCGCCGCTCCATTTCGGAAGCCGTCGCCGCCTTGACGAACTCGCGGTCGCCGAGCATGCCCTTGGGCGGCAGCAGGAATCCGATCACGGGAAAGCCGGCGCCGAGCGCGGTGAGCAAGCCCAGGCCGCCGGCGACGCCGGTCATCAGTCGCCGACGCAGGCGCAGCTTCTGGTACTCCTGGCGCGAGAGGATCGGCACGACATCGACGTGTGCGTGCTCGGCGAACAAGGCCTCGATCTCGCTGGGATCGCCGTCACCGCTGACGCCGATCACGAGCTGTTCCTCGCCGCGCGAAATTTCGCAACGCCAGCCGCGGGCTTCGACGCGACTCACGACATCGTCGACGAGCGCCTGCGTGGCTTGGGGATCGAGCACGAGGATCATCGCGTCACATCCATGGGGTACGGGTCGTGGAGACGCGCGAACGGAAACCCGCCCGACCTTGCGTGGAGAGCGCCAAGGTTCGGGCGGGTGGTGACGACGCTCCCGAGGTCGCTGGAGCGTCCGCATGCGCGGACTTCGACGGGCACCCGAAAGGCGCGGATGCCCGAGCGGAGTGGCGCGCGTTGCTCACGTCACTTGTCCTCGGGGCAAGCGCCGCAGGTGTTGGCCGGGCAGCCGTCGGTGCACTTGCACTTGTCGTCGCAGGCCTTCTTGTCGAGCGCCTTCTTCTGCTCTTCCGTGCGCGGCTTCATCGGGTGCAGGTGACGCACCTTGGCCTCGGACTTGTTGAAGCAGAAGGACTTGAAGGACGGGCTCTCGGAGTTGTGGCAGGTGAGGCAGACCTTGACGTCCGGCGCCGTGATCAACTCGCCCTCGCCGAGCTGCTTGTAGGTCTTGGGCGCGCCTTCCGGTTCGGCGGCGGCCGCGGCGAGGCGCGCCTTCATGTGCGCTTCGCCCGGACCGTGGCACGATTCGCATTGCACGCCGTACTTCTGATCGAAGCCCTTGGCGATCAGTTCCGGCGCAACGCCGAAGGCCGTGACGTGGCACTTGACGCACTTGTCGTCCTTCTGCGGATCGGCGATGCCCTTCTCGGCGGCGATCTTCTTGGCTTCGTCCGAGGCCAAGGTCGTGAAGGCCTTGGCGTGGTCCATCTTCTGCCACACCTCGATCTGGTTGCCGACCTCGGCAGCGGCGTGGCAGTTCTTGCACTTCATCACGCCGATGTAGCGGTTGGGCTTCTTGTCTTGGGCGGCTTCGCTGCTCGGCGACATCGCGGCCAGGCCGATCAGCACGGCACACAGGGCGAGAAGCGCGCTCGAAAAGTACTTCGCTCGGACGATGCTCATGGGTTTCATCTCACGTTCCTTCGGGCAGACATGACGGCTCCGCGCTGCGAGAAATGAGGCCGTCGTGGCCCCCTGCGAGCGCGGTGGTTCGAGGGTAGGGCCGTGGCAGGCAGGGCGCCGCCGTGTGGCCGAAAACACGCGCCGCGCCGCAGTCGCCTGAACCCGGCTCGCGCGCGTTTCGCATAGCGCGATCTTCGGGAGGACAGGCCTTCGCAGGGATTCGTAGGTATACGCACCTCGACACGCGGATGTGCGTAGTCCCCGCGCGCTCGGCGGCGGGCGGGACGGCGCCCCGCTCGAGGAATGCCGAACGGCGTTCGTCCCCTGGCCGGCACGGGCGGACGTCGCGTCGAGACCCGCCGGCTCTGCTCTGCCGTCGACGCACTGCGCCAAAGCAACGCGCACGCGGCTCGCCGGCGCTGCGACGGAACGAAGGCGCGCTGAGGCCCGGTTCGAGGCTCCGGCACCCGCGCAGCGCGCCGGCACGACGCGCTGGTCGAGCCCTTCCGGCTGCGAGTGCGCAACGCCGAGGCTCGCGCGGCTGCGCTTCGCCGCATTCGGAAGGCCGAGCCGCGTGTGGATCCACGGAACGCGCGCGCGCTTCGCACGAATTGCTCACCCGCGCGCGCACTGCGTCACAGCGCTTCCGACACGCAGCGCACGACATCGAGGCTGGAGATGATGCCGATCAGTCGCGCGTGTTCGACGACCAGCACGCGGTGGATGTGTTCGCTGACCATCAGCGAGCAGACGCGCTTGAGCGGAGCGTCGGGCGCCACGCAGATCGCGTCCGGCGTCATGAAGTCGGCGACGGTCGAAGAGCGCAGCACGCTCGGGTTGTAGTCGTCCATCGAGAGCGCGCCGTCCTCGTCGTAGTCGTAGGCGTCGTCGTCGCCGGCGGCCTCGCTCATCGAGACTTCCGAGCGGCCGACCAGCCGGCCCTCGCGCATGTTTTCGGGCTTGGCGATGTCATAGGCCGAGAGCACGCCGAGGAGTTTGCCGCCGCGATCGACGACCGGCGCACCGCTGATGTGCATCTCGCTGAAGGCGATCACGGCGTCCTCCAAGGTGTTCGCCGGATCGAGTTTGAAGACCGTGCGCTTCATGATGTCGCGCGCGTGCAGTTGCTCGAGTTTGTGGCTGATCGTCATGACCTTGATCCTCCTCGTACGAGTCCGAACCTAGGCGGCCGTCCGGCAGGTTGCGCGATGGCACGCGTCGTACTGTGGAACCGATGACTGCGTATGAGCGCCTCGTCACGAGCGTCGCGCGGCGGCGTCGGCGACGCTGTGATGCTCCACGCCCCCCAGGTTCCAACGCCCATGAAGAAGTTCATTCGTCGCGCCTCGCTGTTCCTCGTCGTCGCGTTCGTCGCCATCCAATTGGTTCCCTACGGTCGCGAGCACACCAATCCGCCGGTGCAGGCCGAGCCGTCGTGGAATGCGCCGCGCACGCGCGAACTCGCCGCGCGGGCGTGCTTCGATTGCCACAGCAACGAGTCGCGCTGGCCGTGGTACTCGAACGTCGCGCCGGCCTCGTGGCTGGTTCAACGCGACGTCGACGAAGGCCGCGAACAGCTCAATTTCTCGGAGTGGACGCGCGTTTTCCGCGAAGCCGAGGAAGCGGCGGAACTGGCCGGCGAAGGCGAGATGCCGCCCTGGTTCTACTTGCCGTTGCATCCCGAAGCGAAGTTGAGCGAGTCCGAGCGCGCCGAGCTGGTCGCCGGTCTCGAAGCGACGTTGGGCAGCGAGCGTCGGTCCGGCGAACGTAGCGGAACGAAGCATGGCGGCGGCGCCGCGCACGACGACTGAGCCGATCGCACGAACGACGCACTGCGCGACGCTTGGTGAAAGCGCAGGCGCCGTCGAGGCTTGAGCGACGCGCGCCGCGCGCAACCGGCGATGGCGTCCTTCGTCCGATCAGGGTTTCGGACCGGACGGCGCGCTCGGCTCGATCGAGATCTTTTCGCCGCAAATTTCGTAGTGGAAGCTCGCCATCTGCTCGTCGGTGAATTCGTCCCAGCCCTTGCACAGCTTGTTGGAGGCCTCGTGCTGCTGAAGATCGCAGGCGATCGCGTCGTGGGTCACGAATTGACGCGCGAGCTGCCAGCGGTTGGCGAGGTCGCGCAACTCGGCCGGCGTCAGCGCGTGTCGCGAGCGCACGATCTGCGGATGGCGTTGCTTGAGCTCCGTGAACGTCCAGCGCGCGAAGCCTCCGCAAAAAATGTGGCGGCTCGCCGCGACGTCGCAGATCGAGTGTTCGTCGTCGACCAAGGTCATCAGCAGCGCGCGGATGTCGTCGATGGCTTTCGTTCGCGTGATCGTTCGCATGAGTGTCTCCCGTTCCACCGTGCGTCCGCGCGCCGCGACTCGGCGCGACGTACGACGCCGCACCGCCGATGTGCGCTCGCCTGCGAGCGCCCGGCCCACCGAGTCCCGGCCGCGCGAGGCGGTCAGGTGCGTTCGAAATTCCAGCTCTGGAGCACGTGAACGTAGTTCGCGCGCTCGAAGGCATGCGGGTTCGGACAACGGCGCAGGTTCATGCTTCCGCGCATCTGATCGAGCGAGTCGTAGTCGTGCTGTTCCATCCACTCGCGCAAGCCCGCGAGCAGCACGCCGATGCGTTCGGGACCGTGTTGCAGCAACGTCGAAACCAATTGCACCGAGTGCGCGCCGGCCATGATCGCCTTGACGACGTCGACGGGCTCGTGCACGCCGCCGCTGCACGACAGCGACGCATCGATGCGGCCGGAGAGCACGGCCAACCAGCGCAGGCGCAGCAACAACTCGCTCGGATCGGAGAGGCGCAGCGTGCGTTGCACGGCGAGCGCCTCGACTTCGATGTCGGCTTGGTAGAAGCGATTGAACAGCACGAATCCGTCGGCACCGACGCGCACCAGCTCGGAGGCGAAGTGCGGCAGCGCCGTGTAGAAGGGCGAGAGCTTGACCGCGACAGGGATGTCGACCGACTGACGCACGGAGCGCACGAGGTGCATGGCGCGGCGCTCGACGACCTCCGACGAGATCTTCTCGTCCGTGGTCAGGTCGTACAGATTCAGCTCGAGCGCCGACGCGCCCGCCTCTTGCAGCGAGCGCGCGAAGCTGAGCCAAGTGCCGGAACTCGTGCCGTTGAGCGACGCGATCACCGGCACGTGAACCGCACGCCGGATGCGGCGCAGATGTTCGAGGTACTCGTCCGGCTCCTGTCGAAAATCGTCGGGCCGCGGCAGATAACGCGACGCTTCGGCATGGGCCTCGGCGTGAACATCGTGGAAGCGTTCGCGCGCGCGTTGCTCGCCGAGCCATTGCTCTTCGAACAGCGAGTGCATGACGATCGCCGCCGCGCCGGATTCCACGGCGCGTTCGACGAGCGCGAGGTCGCAGGCGATCGGCGACGCGCCGACGATCAGCGGGTGGGCGAGGCGCAGACCGAGATAGTTCGTGGTCAGGTCCATGGTGCGCCTCAGGCTTTCGTCACCGCGGCGCTTTCGAGCGGCGCGGAAAGCTGTTTGAGCAACGCCCAATGCTCGCGCACTTCGCGTTGCGAGACCTCGAGCAGTTCCTTGTAGCGCGTCGGATTTTCGCGCTCGACCATGCGGAAACGCATCTCGTTGCGCATGTACTGCGCGAGCAGCGTCGACGGTTCTCCGGAATCGAGCACGAGCGCGGGCTCGCCGTTCGCGCGCCGTCGCGGGTCGTAGCGGTACAGCGGCCACGCTCCGCTCGACACGGCGAGTTTCTGTTGCTCGGGCCCGAGCGCCATGTCGTAACCGTGCGCGATGCAGTGGCTGTAGGCGATCACCAGCGACGGCCCGGGATAGCTTTCGGCCTCGAGCAAGGCCTTCACCGCTTGCGCGTCCTTCGCGCCCATCGCGACGCGCGCGACGTAAACGTGGCCGTAGCTCATCGCCATCAAGGCGAGGTCCTTCTTGCCGAGCGCCTTTCCGGCGACGGCAAATTTCGCAGCCGCTCCGCGCGGTGTCGCCTTCGATTGCTGACCGCCGGTATTGGAGTAGACCTCCGTGTCGAGCACGAGCACGTTGACGTCGCGACCCGCGGCCATGACGTGATCGAGGCCGCCGAAGCCGATGTCGTAAGCCCAACCGTCGCCGCCGACGAGCCACACGCTCTTGGCGACGAGATAGTCGGCGAGTTGTTCCAGCCGCCGCGCCGCCGGATCGCTCAACGCACTCAGGCGTTCGCGCAATTGCACGACGCGCGCGCGTTGTTCGGAAATCGAGTGGGCATCACGCGCCTCCAGCGTGACGAGCGCGTTCACGAGCTCGACACCGACACGCTCCGCGAGTTGCTTGGCGAGCGCGGTCGCTTCGCGCACCAACGCATCGACGCCCAAGCGCATGCCGAGACCGTACTCGGCGTTGTCTTCGAAGAACGAATTCGCGCAGGCCGGCCCGCGACGGGCGCGGTTGGTCGTGTAGGGCGTCGTCGGCAAATTGCCGCCGTAGATCGAGGA
>CAYHRR010000010.1:0-20636 GCA_964358875.1 uncultured Planctomycetaceae bacterium
GCGCTGTTCTTGCGCGTGTGCGAGGCCGTCGCCTACGCGCACCGCAATCTCGTCGTTAACCGCGACATCAAGCCGTCGAAAATACTCGTGACGCCTGACGGCACGCCCAAGCTGACCGACTTCGGAGTCGCCAAGGTGCTGCTCGAATCGAGCGGCGAGCACACCGAGCTCACGCAGCCTGGCGAGCGCGCGTTGACGCCGGCGTATGCGAGTCCTGAGCAACTGCGCGGCGAGTCGCTGACGACGGCGACCGATGTGTATTCGCTCGGGCTCGTGCTGTACGAGTTGCTCAGCGGCGCGCCTCCGTTTTCGCAGTCGAAAACGTCGTCGGTTCAGCGTGCGACCTTGCCCAAGCCGAGCACGCGCGTTGCGCCTGGAGCCGCTGCGCTGCGCGCGATCGATCCCGAGCGTTTGCGGCGTCGACTGCACGGCGATCTCGACACGATCACGCTCAAGGCGCTCGCCGAAGAACCGGCGCAGCGTTATGCGACGGTCGACGCGTTCGCCGCCGACTTGCGCCGCCATCTCGACGGTCTGCCGATCGAAGCGCGGCCCGCGACGCTGACGCAACGCGCGCTGAAGTTCGCTGCGCGCAATCGCCTCGTGGTCGGAGCCACCGCTGTCGTCACCACGTCGTTGATCCTCGCGCTGTTCGCCACCTGGCGTGCCTATCGCACGTCGGAGGCGGCGCGCGTCAGCGAGAGCACGCAGCGTGAGCGTGCCCAGGAGCGCGAGCGCGAGGCCCAAGCGGCGCGCGTGAGCGAGAACGAGCAGCGTCTGCGCGCCGAGAAGCGTGAGCGTGAAGCCGCCGCTGCCGCGCAGCGCGCCGCCGATGCGCTAGGCGTCATCGACGGCATGTTCAGCGCTGCGTCGCGGCCGGATGAGCGCAATCCCGACATCACGGTGCGCATGTTGCTCGACGATTTCGACGCGCAGTGGAAGAACGGGTCCAACCTCGAGAGCGGCGTCGAGGCCTCGGTGCGCGAGACGATCGGAACCGCGTACCTGTCGCTCGGCCTCGACGAGAAGGCCCAGGCGAATTTCGAGCGCGTCGTCGAGCTCTCAGGCAACGATCCGACGCAACACGCTCGCGTGCTGCGCGCGCGCACGAGTCTCGTGCAAATCCTCGGCAGCCTCGCGCACTACGACGAAGCGCTTGCGGCAGCGACGTCGCTGGAAAGCGAACTGCGCGCGATCACTCCCGAGCCGACCTTCGACCTGGCGCGCTTGCTGCAAAACCGCGCACGCATTCGGGCGCAGCTCGGTGATTCTCAGGCGGCGCTCGACGATGCGAGTGCCGCGCTCACGCTGATGCGCTCGCTTGCGAACCTCGACCCTGGTTCGGAAATCGGCGCCGTCGCCGAGTTGGGCCAGTGCTACAGCAAGGCTTCCGACTTCGTGCGCGCCGAAACCACGTTGCGCGAAGCGCTCGAATTGCACGAGCGCCGCGGAGGTCCGGACAACCTGGGCATCGCGGCCGTGCGGCACGAGTTGGCCGGCGTGTTGCTGCAGTTGAATCAACTCGACGAAGCGAGCGCGCTGGTCAGCTCTGCGCTGGAACTGCGCACGACGATCGCGGGGCCGCGCGCAGTTCCGACCGGTGAGTCGCTCGGATTGCTCGGACGCATGCACGTCGAGCAAGGTCGCTACGACGCGGCCATGCCGCTGCTCGAAGACTCGCTCGCCATCGCGCTCGAGCGGCTGCCGCGCGCTCACCCCAACGTGGCCAGTGCGATGGCGCGCTTGGCGGATCTGCTGCGCTTGAAGAGGGAGTACGCGCGCGCGGTCGAGCTGTACCGCGAGTCGCTCGATATCCGTCGGCAGCTTTACGGCGAGGTCCATCCGGTGGTCGCGCGTTCGATCAGCAATCTCGGGCTCGCGCTGCGCGACAAGGGCGATATCGACGAGGCCGAAGTGCTGCTGCGGCGCGCGATCGAGTTGCGCCGCACCATGCCGGGTGAGGAGAACGGCTTGGCGTCGACGCTTTCGGCGCTCGGCGGTGTGCTGCAACGGCGCGGTCTGCGTGATGAGCAGTTGGCTATCGAGCGTGAGGCCATCGAGATCCGCCGGCGCAGCGCGACACCCGATGAATCAGGCTTGGCCGCGGCACTCGCGACCCACGCCTCCACGTTGCAGGACGTCGGGCGCCACGCCGAGTGCATCGCGGTGTTGCTCGAGGTCGTCACGTTGCGCGCGAGCGTCTTCGGCGAGGGCAGTCCGCGCCACGCCCGCGCCGTGTCGGATCTCGGCAGCGCGTACTTGTTCAACAAGGAGGGCGAGGCTGCGCTCACCCATCTGCGCCGCGCGCTCGAGATGCAACGCAAGGTGCTCGCGCCCGAGGATCCCGATATCGCGCTGACCTTGGAGCGCGCGGCGAGCGCGTTGTGTTCGCTGTCGAAGCCCGAAGAGTCGCTCGAGCACTGGAGCGCGGCGCTGACGATCTTGCGCACCAAGCTGGGTGTGAAACACGCGCGTTCGCTGCGCGTCGCCGATCGTTACGCGACGACACTGCGCGATCTGGGACGCGAAGCCGACGCCGTCGCTCTCGAGGCCGAATTCGGCATCACGCGCGAAACTGCCGCCAAGTAACGCAGCGACTCAGTCGCCCGTCGGCGCGAGCCGGAACTCGACGACGCTCGGCAGCGCGTGCAGTCCGTCGAGAAGCAAGCGCGCGTTTTCGCTGCGCTCTGCGCGCACCACCATGCGGTACTCGAAGAAGTCGTCCTTCGCGTCGAGTCGGTAGTGCAGGTTCGCGATCGTGAAGCCGTAGCCCGCGATCAACGCGCGCAGCTCGGGCTCCGGCATGGCCGCGTCGCGCTGAAAACGCACCGTGAAGTGCGCGTAGAACTGCATCGGCAAGCGCGACTCGATCCAGCGGAACACCGACAGCGTCCCGAGCGTGAGCACGAGTGCGATCAGCGCCGGCGTGTAGAAGCCGATGCCGATCAAGATGCCGATTGCGGCCGTGGTCCAGATCGAGGCCGCCGTCGTCAAGCCGCGCACGGTCACGCCGTCCTTGATGATCGCGCCGGCGCCGAGGAAGCCGATGCCGGTCATGATGCCTTGCGCCATGCGCGTCGGATCGATGGTCACGCGCACGTCGGCGCCGATCGTGAGCCACTCCTCTTCAAACGAAGTGATCAGCATCAGCAAGCACGTCGACATGCTGACGAGCGCGTGCGTGCGAAATCCGGCCGGACGTCCGTGATAGCTGCGCTCGAGGCCGATCAGGCCGCCGAACAGCAGCGCGCAAATCATGCGCAGCAGGATCGATTGATCGACGGCATCGAGCCAAGTCATCGGCGTTCACCGTGCGTGCGCATGGCGCGAGTCTCGTGCGGCGCTCGTCCGAGATCAAGAGCGCGTGAAGAACTCGCGCGCCTGCGCGCGGCTCATTTCGGTCGCGTCGTGCCGAGCGAACGCGTCGCGCTCGCGGCGCCTTTCGTGCGCGCCTGCTTCGCTTTCGCGCGTGCCTTGGTGCCCTTCGGCTTGGGCGCGAGCGCATCTGCTCCCGCAGCTCTCCAGTCGTCCGGCGGCGGCGTGCCCTTGATCTCGAACAAAAAACGGCTCGGCATCGACGTGATGCTCTTGCCGTATTTCAAGCGCTGCAACGTGTAGCTGAGCGTGAGGAAGCGCTGCGCACGCGTGATGCCGACGTACATCAGGCGCCGCTCTTCCTCGACGGTGTCTTCGGCGACGGAACGCGAATGCGGCAGCAGGCCCTCCTCGAGTCCGACCAAGTAGACGCGCTGGAATTCGAGGCCCTTCGCCGAGTGCAGCGTCATCAGCGTGACCACGTCGCGTTGGTGCTCCGCTTCGTCGCCGTCGTCGTTCGCTTCGAGCGTCAAGTCCTGGAGCAGCGAAACGAAGTCGGCCTTGCGGTTGCGCGCTTGGTGGCGGTCGGCGAGCGCGACGATTTCGGTCACGGCACTCCAACGCGCGAGACGCGTCGGCTCGTCGGGATACAGGCGCTCGATTTCGGCCTTGTAGTTGACGGCGTCGATCAAGCGCTCGACACGGCGCGGCAGCGCGATCTCGCTGCCGGCCTGCGTCGCGCTCACGATCAAATTGCGGAAGTCGCGCACGGCTTGCGCGGCGCTCGCGGGCACTCCGGCGATCTCGTCCGCGCGCTCGAAGGCCTTCGCGAGCGACAAGCCGTGTTGCGCGGCGAATTCGAGCGCTTTGTCGAGACTCGCCTTGCCGACGCCGCGCGGCGGGCAGTTGAGCACGCGCAGCAGCGACACTTCGTCCTCGGGCGCGACCGCGAGCTTGAGGAAGGCCATCACGTCGCGCACTTCCTTGCGATCGAAGAACGACATGCCGCCGACGAGGACGTAGGGCACCGAGCGTGCGCGGAAGGCGAGCTCGAAGGGCCGCGCTTGCGCCGAGGCGCGGAACAACACGGCGACGTCGCTCCACTTCGCCTCACGCTTGTCGAGCAAGGCCTTGATCTCGCGCGCGACGTGATCGGCTTCTTCGTTCTCGTCCTTCAACGCGATCGCGGTCACCGGCGCGCCGTGACCGAAGTGACTGCGCAGAGTCTTGCCGTGACGCTTGGGGTTGTTGGCGATCACGCGATTGGCCGCGCCGAGGATCTGGCTCGTCGAGCGGTAGTTGGTCTCCAAGCGCGCGACCTTCGCGCCTTTGAAGTCCTTTTCGAACGACAGGATCTTCGTCACGTCTGCGCCGCGCCAACCGTAGATCGATTGATCGTCGTCGCCGACGACGCACAAGTTGCGATGTCCGCCGGCGATCGCCTTGACGATCTCGTACTGCGGCCCGTTCGTGTCCTGGTACTCGTCGACCATCACGTAGCGAAAGCGCTCGCGGTAGTGCTCGCGCACTTCCTTCTTTTTCAGCAGGCGCAGCGTGAAGAGCAGCAGGTCGTCGAAGTCGAGCGTCTTCGCGCGCCGCAAGTGTTCGTCGTAGCGCTGGTACGCGCGCCCGATGAGTTCGTCCTCGTCGTTCGTCGCTTTCGCGAGGAACTGCTCGGCGTCGACGAGCTTGTTCTTCATCAGCGAGATCTTCGATTGCAGCTGCGCGGGCTGCATCGAAGCGTCGCCGATGCGCAGATCGCGCAGCACGCCGCGCACCGTCGAGACTTGGTCCGATTGATCGCAGATCGTGAAGCCGCCGCCGAGCCCGACGTGCGCGCCATGCTCGCGCAAGGCCTTCAGCGCGAACGAATGGAACGTGCCGACGGTCAGTTCCTTCGCGCGCTGCGAACCGATGAGTTTGCCGACGCGCTCGCGCATCTCGCGCGCCGCCTTGTTGGTGAACGTCATCGAGAGCACGTTCGCCGGACTCACGCCCTTCTCGAGCAAGTGCGCGATGCGCACGGTGATGACGCGCGTCTTGCCGGAACCCGCGCCGGCCAGCACGAGCACCGGCCCCTCGGTCGTCGTCACCGCCGCGCGCTGCTCGTCGTTCAATCCCTCCAGCAGCTTCGACATGGGGCGCGGAAGTTACGGCGCTCGCGAAGGAACGCAACGACGAAGCGACGCTTCCGCGCGCGGCCCTGCGATCCCGCGCGCTTGCCGACGCGCCTCACCGTCACCGAATCCGTGTTCGCTTGCGCCGAGTTGGACGCCGTGTGAGGTTTCACGCAGGTTCGTTCGCGGCTCACGCGCTGCAACGCGAGCGTGCTCGAGGTGGCGGTGCAACGAGCGACGGTTTCCGGTTGGCGCACCACGCAATCCTCTCGAACCATCTGCATTTCATCGTTGAGGCCGACGCGTGCGCGCTGTCAGGCGGCGTCAACGGCCTGCTCGTGCGGATCGCGCGCGCACTCAACGCGCTATGGTGCCGCGGCGGCAAGTTGTTCGACGATCGCTACCACGCCCGGCCGTTGACGACGCCGCGCGAGGTGCGCGCCGCGCTCGTCTACGTGCTCGACAACGCTCGCCGCCACGGTGCAGCGGTCGCAGGCACCGACGCCTTCACTTCGGGTGCTTGGTTCGACGGCTGGGCGCAGCGCGCGCCGAGCCCGCTGCGATCGAGACCCGGCGTCGAGCCGCACACTTGGCTGCTGCGCGTCGGCCGGCGTCGACACGGGCTCATCGCCGTCGGCGAGCAGCCGCGCGCATTCACAGCTTGAGCTCCGCCAACTTCTTCGCGCTCCAGCGCGCTTCGACGGCGGCCATGTCGGGTTTGCCTTCGATCACGACCTTGGCGAAAAACACGATCGAATCGGTGTGCACGTAGAAGAACACGCCGCCGCCGGTGCGCGGGCCGCTCTCGACTTGCTTGATCTGCTTGCCGCTGACGCGCGAAGTCGCCGTGCCGTCCTTGACCTCGAGTTCGATCGGGTACACCGCGCCTTCGCTGATCGCGCGACCCTCGGTGATGATGTCCATCTTGCGGAACTTGGTCGGGAAGTTGCGCGCGTCGAGACTGCCGAAGCCTTGGCAACCGACGAAGCTGTCGTGCTTGTCGTCGTTGACGGCAACCATGATCAGCGACGAACGCTTGGCGCTGCCCAGGCCCTCGAAGCCGACGTCGTACTTCACCGAGATCGCGCCCTCGAAGTTGAAGGCGTGGCGCCAGCAACCTGCGCCGAGCGTGTGCGCCGCGCCTTGCTTCAACTCGAACTTCGGCTCGCCCTTGGTGTCGAGCTCGCCGAGGTTCGTGCGCCAGGCCGAGAAGTAGGCGTGGTCTGCGACAAAATCAGCGGCCTCCTCCTTCTTCTCGAACTCGTAGGTGAAGCGCATGCGCGAGTCGGGCAGCACTTCGACCTTCGCTGCTGTCGCTTCGGCGACCTTGTCGAGCGCGAAGAGGCGCTTGAGCGCCGCGCGAGCGAGCCCCGTCAACGCCGGCTTGCGCTTGGCGATCTGCGCGAGTTCGCCATGCTCCGCGATCAACGCGCGCAGCGCATCGAGACACGCTTGTGCCGCAGCGGGATCGCCGGGCAAGCCGCGCGCGACGAGTTGCGTGACGACTTCCATCGCCGCGCCGAGCTGCAGCGCCTTGGGGTACCAGCTCTCTGCGTCCGCGCGCAGCTCGACGATTTCCGGCGCGCCTTTGAGGCCTTTGACCGCCTTCTCGTCGCCGGCGAGCACATAGGCGTACCAACGCGCCCAACCGTCGGCGCCTTCGGTCGTCGCCTTCGAGAAGCTGCGCGCGAGCACGTAGGGATCGAGCGCGGTGAACGGCAGCGACGCGACCTTCAGCTTGTTCTCGTCGAGCACGAGCAGGCCGCCCTCGACGCTCTTGATCTTCGTGATCAGCTTCTTGCCTTGGTAGTCGAACGTGCACTTGGTGCCGAGCGCCACGAGCTCGGCGAAGTGCTTGTCGCGCAGCGCGAGGAACGCGCGGCAGCGCACGAGTTCCTTGGCGAGCTTGGGCGCGTAGTCGCCGACGTTCGCGCGCTTGGAAAGCTCGTCGAGCTTCGCGATCGCGTCCTCCAGGCGCGCGTGCCGCGCCCAGTGCAAGGCGAGCGCGTGCTCCGCTTCGAAATCGTCGGGCGCCAAGGCGAGTGCCCCGAAATCGACCGGAGCTCCGCTCTGTTGTGCGCTCGCGACGACACGCGGCGCGCCGCGCGCGAATTCCGCGAGCGACGATCCGAACCCTGTCGAACACGCAAACACGACGCCGACGGCGAGCAAGCGCATGGCAATTCTCCGCTGAGTTGCCGGGCAGCATAGGCGCGGCGACAACGGCGCGGAATCTCCGCGCTCAGAAGCCGACGCCGGCGGCGAGCGCTTCGATCCAACGCGCGCGCAAGGTCGCGATGTCGAAGTCGCCTTCGACTTCGAGGTGCGTGATCGCGTAGGGCGCGTCCGAGTGGATGGCGACGAGGATTTCGCCGCGTTGCAGCGCGCCCGAGGAGATCTCCTTGATCACGGCGCCGTCGACGAGCGACGTGACGCGCTTGTTGGCGACGCGCAGTTCGAGCGAATACTCCTTGTCGACCGTGAGTTTCTCGGGCTTGGGGATGGCGATCTTTTTCTGACCCTTGCTGACGTCGACCGACGTGACGATGCCGAGCCCCTCGCAACCGATGTAGCTGTGTTCGCCGTTATCGCACACGGCGACCATCATCGAGCTGATGCCGCTGCCGTCCTTCGGAACGCTGCCGACCTTGAACTTGTAGCGCGCGCTCACCGGCATCTTGAACGGCAGCGCGAGGCGATAGCACAGCTCGCCGTCGCCGCGCAGCGCGCCGCCCGAGAGCGTCAACTTCGAATCCGCGGCCGGCTTGCGGATCGGCTCGTACACGCCGCTCCACTCGGTCATGTAGCCCTCTTGGCGCACGAAATCGTCGAGCTCCTTGGGGTTGTCGAAGGCGTAGGTGACCTTCGCGCGCCCCTCGCTCGGAAACTCGAGCTTGCCCGCGAACTGCGCGGCGATGCAGCTCGGCGTGAATTGCTTTTCTGCGGCGACGGCCGCGAGTTGGCGCAGCAACGCCGCTCGTTCCAGCACTTGCGGCGTGGCGCCGAAGTCCTTCTTCAGTGCACGCAAGCGCTCGATGCACTTGGTCGCCGTCGCCGGGTCCGTCGGAACTCCGGCGGCGGCGAGCGCGTCGAGCGCGCCGAGCACGCGACCGAGCGCGACGACGCCCGGATACCACTCAGCCGCATCGGCACGCAGCTCGCCGAGTTGCGGCGCGTCGCCGCTGAGCTTCAATTTGGCGTCGCCTTCGAGCACGAGCGGATAGAAGCGAATCCAACCGTCGCTCGACTCGACCAGCGCCTTGGGCAACTCGCGCGCGGTGTCCGCGGGTTTGAAATCACACAGCGGCAGGCTCGCGAGCTTGAGGCGGTTGTCGGCGAAGAACACCGAGCCGTTCTCGACACGCTCGACTTTGACGACGAGCTTCTTCGACTCGACGTTCAAGAGCAGCTTCGTGCCGTTGGCGATGACGTCGGCGAAGTAGCGATCGCGCATCGCCGTCCAACCCTTGAGGCGTTTGAACTCGCGCTCGAGGCGCGGCGCGATCGGACCGCCGAGCACTTTGTTTTGCAGGGCGAGCAGCGCGGCGAGCGCTTCCTCCAGATGGCCGTCGCGGATCTGTTGCACGATGCGTGCGTGCGCCGCCGCCGGATCGTCGAGCGGCGCCGTCAACGCGCGCGCGTCGAGCGCGGCCGCAGCGGCCGGCGCTGCGCCTTTCGCCTTCGACGTCGCTGCGAGCTTCGGTAGCGCACGTGGCGCGCTGACTTGCTCGGGATCGATGCGGTCCTTCGGATTCACTGCGCTGTAGTGCTCCGCAAGCCACGCGTAGAACTCGCGATCGAGCGTGCCGAGGTCCGCGACGTGGAAGGCCGCGCGCAGATCCGCAGCGCCGCCGAGACCGTGCAAAGCGCTGGCGAGATACGTGAGCAGGTCGGCGCGATGCTTCGCGCCGTTGCCGTCGTGCAGGAAGTGCATCCACAGCGCGCTTTGGCTCGACCACGCCTGCGCGACGAGCTTTGCGTCGACCTGATCGACGCCGAGCGTTCGCGCTCGTTCGCGCACGGCGTTCGACCACACGTCGTCGTTGTCGAGCGCGACGATCTCCTCGAGCGGAAGCAAGTACAGCGCGCCCTTCGATGGATCGCGGAGCAGCGCGACGATGAACTCGACGTCGAGTTCGTCGATGACGCGCGGCGCGCCGGCCTTCGCATCGCCGCTCGCCGCATGCGCGAGATAGTTGCCGAGCCCGACATAGATCCACGACTGCGCGACTTCACCGCCGACGCCGTCGTAGTGAGATTGCAGCAGCTCGCGCACGAACTCCGCCGTCTCGGGCTCGTTGCGCCGTGCACCGTCGAGCCGGCTGCCGCTTTCGAAGGCGACGACGGTGCGCAGACGCCGATCGAAGTGCGCGAAGCCCGAGTTCGGCGTCGTGTCGCTCAGGCGCGCCGCGTAGCGCGCGTAGTCGTCGAAGGTGCGCAGCACGATGAACGCGTTCAAAGGCTGGTCGCCGCGCCGCTTGAGCGCGAGCGGTTCGACGTACTGCTTGCGAAACAGCTCGGCCGTAGCGCGCAAGCGTGGCCCGCGTTCCGCGACGGCCGCGGCGCCGAAATCCGCTGCGCCTGGAGCCGTTTTCGGCGCGAGGAACAGCAACGGATCGAAGTCGCGCCGTTGTTCGAACTCCACGTCGGCGAAGTACTCGTGCAGCGACAGACGCTCGAGCAATGCCGCAGTGAACTGCTCTTTGGTCAACACCTCGCCCGCCGCGGATTCCTGCGCGCGAAGACCTGCGATCCCGAGCACGGCGAGCAACGCGACGACGAACGAGAACTTCACTGCGCGCTTCATGCGGCGAATGGTAGCGACGAGCATCGACACGGGGCTCGGCTCGCCGAGCCGGCCGTAGCGGCGGCGCGCTCGACTCAGAAACCCAAAGCCGCAACCTGCGACTCGATCCACTGGGCGCGCTCGATGTCGAAGTCGAGAACACCTTCGACTTCGACGCGCTGAAAGCGGATCGCGCAGTCGGAGTGCACAGCGAGAAGCACCTCGCCGCCGGTGCGCGTGCCGATCTCGAGCTTCCCGAGGTGCTTCCCGTCGACAAAGCTCGAAGCCTGTTTGCCTGCGACGCGCACCTCGACCTCGTAGTCGTGGCTCGTATCGAAGGTGAACGGCGGCGGCGCATCGACAGCGACACCGAGCACGTTCGGGTCCGCTACGCGCAAGCAACCGGTGGCCGCGATGCCGATGTTCCCAAGCTTGCCGTCATCGCAAACGAACAGCATCTCGGCCGCCTCGTTCGAACCGCCGACGGGTACGTTGCCGTAGCGCACGGTGTAGCGGGCGACCAGCGGCTCGCGCAGCGTCAAGCCCAAGCGGTAGCACGCTGCGCCGGTGCCAAGCGCCGCGCCGCCGACGATCGACAGCGTCGACTGTGCTTCCGCCTTCGCAACGGGCGCGAAATCCGCGCGCCAGTCCGCGAGGTAGCCGGGCTGTTTGACCCAGTCGCCGAGTTCTTTCGGATCATCGAATTCGTAGACGATGCGCGCGCGACCTTCGCCGAGCAAGGTGAGCTTGCCGGCGAATTGCGCAGACAACTTGGACACCTCGTACAGCAACTCGAACGCCTTCGCCGCGAGCTGACGCAACGCGGCCGTGCGTTCCCGCACGCATTGCAGGTCGCCCCACGTCGTGCGCAACGCGCGAATGCGTTCGACACACACAGTCGCTGTAGCTGCATCCTTCGGAACACCGGCTGCCGCGAGTTCGTCGAGCGCTTGCACTGCGGCGCCGAGGCGCAGCACGCCCGGATACCACTCTTGTGCATCCGCGCGCAGATCGGCGAGCTCCGGCGCGTCGCCCGTCTTTTTCAACTTGTCATCGCCTTCGAGGACATACGGATAGAAGCGAATCCAACCCGCAGGTGAATCGCTGAGCTTCTTCGGCAAGGCACGCGCGATGTCGAAGGGCCGAAACGTAAACAGCGGCGCGGTCTCGACCTTCTGCCGGTTCTCGTCGAAGTACACGATGCCGTTCTCGACGCGCGTCACCCTGGCGACGACCTTCTTACCGAGCACTTGAAGGGTGAGCTTCTCGCCGCTCACGAGAGCCTCCGCGAAGTACGCGTTGCGCATCGCGGCCCAGGATTTCACACGCTCGATCTCGCGCCCGAGGCGACGTTCGAGCGGACCGCCGCGTGATTCCGCTTCGAGTTGCGTCAACGTGGTGAGGGCTTCGTCAAGCAGACCGGCGCGGACTTGTTGCAGCGCGCGCCCGTGCGCCACCGTCGCGTCGTCGCCGGGGGCGAGCAACGAACGCGGATCGAAGCCGGCCGGCGGAAGCGGAGTTTTCGCCGTGCCGGCTGTCGGTCTCGCGGCGGGTGATGCCGGGTCCTTCGCCTTCGTCACGGGGGGCGGCGCGATGAACGGCGCCGTGATCAACGCGGGATCGAGCGGCGCTTCGGGATGAACGGCGCGATAGCGCTCGGCAAACCACGCATAGAACTCGCGGTCGAGCGCGGCGAGTTCGACTCCTTCGCAGGCCTTGCGCAGCGCCGCCGCGTCGCCGCTGCCGTTGAGCGCCGCGCCGATGTAAGCGAGCACGTGCTTGCGGTGGCGCCCGTCGTTGCCGTCGTGGAGGAAATGCATCCACAAGACGCTCTGGATGTACCACGCGCCGTAAACGTCGGCGACGCTCAGTTGCTCTCCGAACGCGTCGGCGCGCAGAGCCGCCGCCTGAATCCAGTCCTTGACGGAACCGAGTCCGATGATCGTCTCGATCGGCATCAGGTACAGCGCGCGCTTTTTCGGATCGCGCAGCAGCGCGGCGAGCACTTCGAGTCGCGCCGGCGGCGTCACGCGCGCATCCAGCGTTGACGGCTCGTTGCCCGAGTGCGTGGCGAGGTAACCGCCGAGCCCGACGTAGATCCACGAACTCTGGAGTTCGCTGCCCCCTCCGTTGCAATGCGCTTGCAGCAGCGAGCGCACGTACGCGGCCATCTCGTACGTTCGCCGCACGATGTCACTTTCCTTGTGGCCCTCATGAAACATCACGACGGTTCGCAAGCGTCGCTCGAACAGCGCCGTCGCGTAACCCGGCGTGACGTCGAAGATCTTCTCCAAGTAGTTCACGTAGTCGCCGTAGGTCTGCAGCACCGCTATGACCTGAATCGGAGTGTCGCTGCGCCGCTTCAAGCCGAGCGGTTCGACGTACTGCGCCTGAAACCGATCGCCGATCGCGCGCAACCACGGACCACGCGAAACGACGGCGCGCTGCACGAAGTCGGGCGATTCGACCTGCGGCTTCTGCACGACGAACAGCAGCGGCTCGAAGCTGTGATCCTGAATGACGAGGATGCGCGAGAAGAACTCGTGCGACGTCATTCGATCGAGCAGACCCGCGACGAACTGCTCTTTGGTCAGCGGATCGCCCGTCGCGAAGGTCTGCGGTCGCGACAACACGACGTTCGAGAACGACGACAGCACTACGGCAAACAGCGCGGCAAGGCTCCGTTTCATGCGGCGAATTCTAGCGGGCGCGACGCGACGCGCGACTTCGCTCAAAGGCGTGTGCCGCGATCCACGTCGCGCACGTGGCGTAGAGGTCGAGCGCACCTTCAGTCTCCGAGCGCGTGAGCACAGCTTCAGCGCGCGGTGCTCGCTACGCTTCCGCGCTTCCATGACCAAGCAAGCGAACGAACTGTTGCCGTGTGTCGAAATCGAGCCGCGTTCCACGGCGCGCGCGTGCGTGATCTGGTTGCACGGACTCGGCGCGGACGGCCACGATTTCGAGCCGATCGTGCCCGAGCTCGGCGTCGACGACCTCGCCTTGCGTTTCGTGTTCCCGCACGCGCCGCGCATTCCGGTGTCGCTCAACGCGGGCATGGTGATGCCGGCTTGGTACGACATCCGCGATCTCGATCCGCGCACGCGTCACGATCCGGCGGGCATCGCGCGCTCGCAGGCGCAGATCGAGGCCTTGATCGCTCGCGAGAAGCAACGCGGCATCGCCGCAGCGAAGATCGTGCTCGCCGGATTCTCGCAAGGCGGCGCGATCGCGCTGCACGTCGCGCTGCGGCACCGCGAACGCTTGGCCGGACTCGTCGCGTTGTCGACCTACCTCGTGTCGGCCGAAACGCTCGCGACCGAGGCCGCGCCTGCGAACCGCGACTTGCCCGTGCTGATGGTGCACGGCCAATACGACCCGATGGTCCCCTACGACCGCGGCGTCACTTCGTGCAAGCGCTTGACGGAGCTCGGCTGGGGCGTCGAGTTCAAGACCTACCCGATGATGCACGAGGTGTGCTGGGAAGAGCTGCAGGACGTCGCGGCGTTCTTGCGCGAAGTGCTCGCGTGAGCACGCGTCGAGCGCGACGCACCACGGGCCGTCGCCCGCGGCCGGCTCGCGTCACGCGGACGAACTCGACACGACGGTTCGCTACGGCAACGGCGTCAAACGCACGTTCTTGAAGCGGATCTCGGCGCCTTCGGACTGCAGGCAGATCGAGCCCGGCGTTTCGAGCACGGCGCTCGCGTTGTTGACGACGAGTCCGTTGACCTCGAGCGTCACCGCGCCGTGCGCGACCGTGATGCGGTAGTGATTCCACTCACCGAGCGGTTTCTCGTTGCCCTGCGTCTTCTTGCAGTTGCGCCCGTTGGTGCGCGCGGGATCGGTCGTGCAGGGGAACTCGCCGATCACCCAGAAGTCGCCGGCGCTTTCCGACTGCAGCTGCGCTTCGAGACTCTTCGGCCAGACCTTGTCCTCGCCGATCATGCGCAGCAACACGCCGCTGTTGCGATTGCCGCCGGAGTCGGGATTCCAACGCCAGTCGAGTTCGAGCACGTAGTTCGTGAATTGCGCTTCGGTGCGCAGATAGCCGGCCGGTGTTCCGGCGCAAACCAGTTCACCGTTCGGCGAGACGCTCCAAGTTTTCTCGACGGGAGTGCCGTCGGGCGAGAACCACTTCCAACCGCCGAGGTCCACGCCGTTGAACAGCGCGCGCGCCTGCGCGCCGATCGGACGGACGCGGATGTTGCGGTAGCCGACCACGTCGCCGTGGTCTTGCAGCGCGATGCGGCCGCGTGCGTTGGTCATGAATTGCAACGGATTCGTCAGCGGCGCGAACTTGCTCTTCGCCACGCGCGCCTTGCCGTCGGCGCTCGCGAAGTCGCACGAGGCGACGAGCACGCCGTTGAGGAAGTGCGCGACTTTCCAGCCGTCGACGACGATGCGGCTTTTGTTCCACAGGCCGGCCTTCAGCGGATGCACGCCGTCGGCTGCGGCGCAAATGTCGTACAGCGCTCCGGCCACATGCATCGCATCGGGCGCGTCGGTGAAGTAATCGTCGTCGAGCACTTGGTACTCCGGCCCCGAGTACCACGCCGGTTGACCTTCGTGTTCGACCACGCGGTACATCACGCCGCTGTTCGCCTTGCTCGCCGCCCGCCATTCGAACTCGAGTTCGAAGTCGTCGAATTCCTGCGTGGTCACGAGATCGCCGCCCGAGCCGCCCTTCGCGCTGGTCAACACGCCGTCGCTGACGGTCCAACCGCCCTCGGGGATTTCGTTCTGTCCGTAGCCGCGCCAAGCGCTCGTCGAGGTGCCGTCGAACAGCGTGATCCACGGACTTTCGTGCGCATCGGGAGCAACAGCGCCGGTCGCCGCCCACTCGACGCCGCGCGCGACCAAACGCCGGAACTGCGGATCGTCGTGCGAGACTCGATTGGCCGGCGTGTTCGGCCAAACGTGACCGAGCGGCGTGTGGAACACACGACTCGCGCCATAGGTGCCGACGAGGATCATCGGCTCGTCTTCGCCGGTGCCGCCGGACTCCTTGTCGGAGAACGCGCTCGCGATGGCGGTCATCGTCGTGCCCGCGGTGTGTCCGAGGTTGTGATAGAGCTCGTCGGGATGGGCCTTGAAGGCGCCGAGGCCCGCAGTGATCGGATGCGCGGCGTCGCTGATCTTCAAGTCGAACGGATGGAACGAGCCGTGACCGGTCACGCCGTTGCTCCACCAATCGCCGACGAGCTTCTGGTACTCGGGCCAAACCGGGCTGTCGTCCGAGTTGCCGCAGAACGAATTGTTCGCCGCGTGGATCACGGCGACGCCGGCGCCGCCTTGGACCGCAGCGAGGAACAGCGACTCGGCCGGTTCACCCCAACGCGGCCCGTTGTAGTCGAGGACGAAGACGCGGTAATGCGCGAGCACGTCCGCGTCGCCGAGCATCGCGGCGGGCACGTAGGTGATGTCGACTTGGAAGCGACCGGTCTCCTCCAACATTCGTTTCAACGACGGCGAGGTCCATTCCCAGTCGTGGTTGTTCGCGCCGCTGACGATCAGCACCGGAAGCTTGGCCTGCGCTGCGGCGGATGCGGACAGGAGCGCTGCGAGAACGAAGTTGAGAGCGTGCTTCGACATCGTGAGTCCTCTTCGAAGGGGCGGCGCATCCTAGCGGTGTCGGCGCGCGCTTCGACGCGTCGCCGGACCGATGTGAGAACGCCGCGGATCGATCGTCCGTTCGCAGCCCGTCGTCACGCAGGCTCGGTGCGCTGCGCGTTTTCAGTGGCCCAAGGTCACAGCGCGCGCGCGTTTCCGGTCCATGGCAGCCGAGCTCTTTCGCGCTCCGGGTCGGAGAAAGTGTCAGCGGCGTCGAACTCGGGAGCGCGCCCTGCGCGTTTGGACAAGGCCGGACGCGCGCACCGAGAATTCCCGCACGGGCTCTCCCCGCGTGTACGCGAGGGCGGTTAGCTTCGGGCGCCAGCCACAGGACGCCCTCAGGTTGTCGTGCTCACGCACGCGTTCCGTGGATCCCGACTTCCTTCCCTCAGGAGTTTTCCATGAGAAGCTTCGTCTCGTTCGTTTCCGCAGCCTGCTGCGCTGCGGCCATGACCACGCTCGTGCAAAGTGCGAACGCCCAGTGCGTCACCGGCGGCGCCGGCGGCGCGTTTACCGATCCCGGTGACGGCAACTACGACACCGTGCTCCCCTCGACGTTCTTCAGCAGCACGCTGGCCGTGACGGTTCCCGGCGGCGCGACCGTGATCAAGGCGCTCAAGCTCAACGGTCTCTCGCATACCTGGGGTGGCGACCTCCAGTTCGTGCTCGAGGCACCGGGCGGCGCGAAATACAACATCACCTCGAACGCCGACAACGATCCCGACATCAACTTCGTCGCCGTCAACATGGAGATCGTCGATCCGATGCGCGTCGGACCCGCATGCGCGGGCGGCGTTGCGCCCTTCCCGACGACAGCAGGCGCGCCGGCAAGCGGCACCTATGCGCAGGTCTTCGGTTCCTACACGAGCGGCAACAACGGCATCTTCAACGCCGACATCGAGTCGATCCCGATCGCGAGCGGCAACTGGACGCTCTACGTGTACGACTGGGTTGGCGCCGACACGGGCAGCTTGGCGAGTTGGGACCTGTGCTTCGGTTCGCCGAGCACGCCGGTCGTCGCTCCCCCGCTTCCGCCGACCTCGTGCTTGAGCGGCGCGGGCGGCAATTGGCCGATCGCGGGCGTCGACGGCACTTGGCCGACAGTCATGCCGACAGGGCAACTGGTGTCGCCGATCGCGGTCACGGTTCCGGCCGGCGCGACCGAGATCATCGCGGTCAAGCTCTTGGGCTACGCGACGACGTGGGTCGGTGACCAACACTTCGTCCTGCAGGACCCGAGCGGCAACCTCTACAACCTCTTCTATCGCCCGGGCAGCCTGAACGACTCCTTCGGACTCGGCTGCGCAGCCATCGGCGGCGACTACACGATCTACGAAAACGGCGGCTGCGCGCTGGGCTTGCCGCTCTCCTGCAACGGCCTCAACTTCGACGCGGGCCAGTACGAGCAGAGCTACGGCGACTGGCCGTCAGGCTCGGCCGGCATCAACAACGTTGCGCTCGGTTCGATCCCGCTCGCCAACGGCACGTGGAACCTGATCGCGTACGACTGGTACGTCGGCTTCGACGACGGCGCGATCACGGGTTGGGAACTGTGCTTCGACCTGCCGAGCGGCCCGACGGCGTACTGCACGCCGACGGGCACCGGCACGACGAACGGTTGCATCCCGACGATCGGCGCGACCGGCAACCCCAACGTTGCGCACTCGAACTCGTGCGTGGTCACGGTGACGAACGTCGAGGGCATCCAAAGCGGGATCCTGTTCTACGGCCTCACGTCCAACAACACGCCGTGGTGCAACGCCGGCGGCAACAGCTTCCTGTGCGTCAAGGCCCCCTTGGAGCGCACCGGCGTCCAAAACTCGGGCGGCGTCGGCGGCACGTGCACGGGCACGATGACGCTCAACTGGAACGCGTACCAACTCGCCAACATCGGCGCGACGGGCCAACCCTGGGCCGCCACGAACAAGGCCTACGTCCAAGGCTGGTTCCGCGATCCGCCGGCCTGCAAGACGACCTTCCTTTCGGAAGCGCTCGAGCTGACCTACCTGCCGTGATCGAGCAGCGTTCGGCGCCGCGTGGCGTCGCGCGCTGACTCGCTCGATCGAAAGCGCGCCGGTCCTTCGCATGCGAAGGACCGGCGCGCTGCTTTGTCCGCGACCCTCGAGCGGGCCTCCAGCGACGCGCATCGAAGGCTGCGTGCGCTGCATCTCCTACCCACGGCATACGGTCGGCCGCGCTCGACGGCGACTCGCGCCTAGCGAACCACGGACCCACTGGTAGGCTCGGCGCACTCACGCGCACGCGTTGGTTCGACACCGCGCTTGCGAGATCAACACGGTTTCAGGAGCCTCACTGATGAATTCCACCTTCGGCCGCTTCGCTAGCGTCGCGATGGCGCTCGCGTCGCTCGCAGTGTTCTCGCCCGCCCAGACGATCGGATGCACGACGGGTGGCGCCGGCGGCGCCGTCCCGCCGACAGGCACAGGCGGCGGCGGCGCATTCCCCGGCACCTTGCCGGCGGTCTTCTTCTCGTCCCCGCTCACGGTCAGCTCGATTCCGCCCGGCGCGACCTGTGTCACCGAGGTCAAGCTCAACGGGTTCACGCACACCTTCGCCAACGATCTGCAGTTCGTGCTCGTCGACCCGGCCGGCGTCGCCTGCAATCTCTGGTGCCGCCCCGGTGGCGGCTGCGACTACACAGGCGGCCCCTACATCGTCACGCCGGCCTCGGGCGTGACCTTCCCCTTGTGCATCGGCACAACCGTGGTCGTGCCGGGCTCGTACGAGCAATACAACTCGACCTGGCCCAACGGCACGAACGGCATCAACAACACGGACCTGTCGGTGGTCGCGCCCGCAGTCGGCACGTGGACCCTGCGCGTGTACGACTGGTCGGCAAACAACGTCGGAGCACTGACCAACTGGGAGCTTTGCTTCGGCACGCCGCCGCCGCCGCCGATCCCGACGGCCATGCCCACGCTGACCAATCCCGTCAACGCGGCGATCCAGTATGGAACTTCGGTGAATCTGCAGTGGACCGCAGTGCAGTACGCGTCCGCGTACGACATCGACCTCGACGGCAACATCTCGTCGTCGGCCACGACGAGTCTCCTCGTCAACCCGACGGTCGGTTCGCACACCTGGGCGGTGCGCGGCACCAACGCGACCGGTAGCGGGCCGTGGTCGACCAGCAGCACCTTCGACTTCAACGGCGCGCCGCCGACACCCTGCACCGGCACGGAGCTGGCGACCTTGTTCGCGTCGAACAACGGCGGCAATACCGGCGGCCAGTTGTTCTTCGATGTGACCGTCACCAAACCGGGCGGCATCACGGTGGAACAGATCGACATCAACTCCGGCGGCGTGGTCGGGACCGGCTACACGCTGTCCGTGTACACCGTGCCGACGACCTATGTCGGCTCGGAGGCGAACTTCGGCGCGTGGACCCTTGCCTCGTCCGGCATCGGCGGCCTGATGGGAACCGACATTCCTTCGGTGACCGAGATGACGCCGTTCCACCTCGCGCCCGGGTCCTATGGCATGTCCGTGGTTCTCGGTGCGACGGCGGCGCACGCCTACACCAACGGGACGGGAACGAATCAGGCCTACAGCAACGCGGACCTGTCGATCTCGCTCGGTGCCGCGCTCAACGTGCCGTTCAGCGGCGTGCCGTTCACTCCGCGCGTGTTCAACGGTGCCCTGCGCTACGACTGCGCAGCGCCGCCGACGACCTATTGCACGCCGAGCGCACCGGGGACCTCCAACTCCTGCGTGCCGACGATTTCCGCGAACAGCAACCCCAACGTCGCCCATTCGAACTCGAGTCTGATCACCGTCTCGAGCATCGAAGGCGCGCAGAGCGGCATGATTTTCTACGGCACGCACGGCGCCGTGAACGTGCCGTGGTGCGCGACAGGCAGCAACAGTTTCCTGTGCGTCAAGACGCCGTTGTGGCGCACGCCGGTACAGAACTCCGGCGGAACGCTCGGCGGCTGCGCCGGCAGCTTCAGCCTCGACTGGAACGCGTACCAGATCGCCAATCCGTCCGCCTTCGGCAACCCGTGGGCAGCCGGCGATCAAGCGCATGTGCAAGGTTGGTTCCGCGATCCGCCGAGCTGCAAGACGACCTTCCTTTCGGAGGCGCTCGAGCTGACCTACCTGCCGTGATCGAGCAGCGTTCGGCGCCGCGTGGCGCGGGACGCTGATGCGCACGTTCGAACGCGCGCCGGTCCTTCGCAACAGCGAAGGGCGGGCGCGCTGTGCGTTCGCGGGACCGGAAAACGTGCTGGAAAGGCGGCTCCTCGACCTGCCCGAATCGTTTGCGCCCGGTTAGTCTCGAACACACTCGGTAATGGTCATCCGGCGTGCGGCCGGATGCCCGAGTGACACACCCCACCGGTTCCTCAGGAGACTCCGATGACTTTTCGTTCGAGCGTGACCTCGTTTGCTGCCTGCGCGATCGCAGGCATGGCGTTGGTTTCGAGCGCATCAGCGCAATGCACAGGCGGCGGTCCGGGCGGAACCTCCCCCGGCGCCGGAGCGGTCAACGGCACCTGGCCGACGACGGCAGCGACGATGAATCCGTTGATCAGCTCCTTGGCGGTGACGATTCCCGCCGGCTCGGTCGTGCTGAAGTCCGTGACGCTGTACGGCTACACGCACACCTGGGAAGGTGACGCGCAAATCGTGCTGCAAGACCCCAGCGGCGCGCTGCACAACGTCTACCAGAGCCAAGACGGCGTGTTCGCCGGTGGTTGCGGCGACGCCATGATCGGCGACTACGTGTTCGTCGTTCCCGTCACCGGCGCGAGGGTCCCCGGTTGCGGCCCCGCCACGACACTTCCGGC
>CAYHRR010000011.1:0-20207 GCA_964358875.1 uncultured Planctomycetaceae bacterium
GTCGGCGAGATCGTCGCGATCGACCGAAGTGATCACGACGTAAGCGAGCTTCATCGCGGCGACCGCCGTGCCGACGTGCGCGGGCTCGTCAGGATCCGCCGGCGCGGCGCGATCGACGGTTTTCACGGCGCAAAAGCGACAACGGCGCGTGCACTCGTCGCCGAGCACCATGATCGTCATCGTCGCGTGCTCGCCCTTCCAACACTCCCCGATGTTCGGGCAGCGCGCCTCTTCGCACACCGTGTTGAGCTTGAGCTCGCGCGTCAGCGTCTTCAGACGCGCATAGCCCTCGCCGCCCGGCAGCGGCACCTTCAGCCATGAAGGCTTCCGGCTCTTCAACGGAATCGGCGCGGGCTGCGTGGGTTCGTCGGACGGTGTCATGGCGTGTTCGAGGGCGAGCACGATAGCAGGGACGGCGTATCGCTCATGCGCCAGGACCGCACGCCTCCGCACGAACGAGATTCGCCGCCGTTGACTCCCCTTGCCCGCGTGTCTAGGTTCGCGCTGCACTTCCGATGAAAACGAATTTCGCATGGGCGTTGGTCGTTGTGCTCGGCCTCGGCTGCGCCGTCCTAGCATGGCTCCAGTTCGGTTCATCCCAAGCGACGACGCCGACAGTTGTGACTGCGCCAGCAAGCGCGCCCAACGAGATCATTCACGACGACGGACCGTCGACGGATCTGCGCGCGCCGGTTCAAGCTCCCGCCGTCACGAACACGGCCACGGATCCGACGCCGGTTGCGGCTGCACCGCTCGTTGAAGAGCGCTACCCCGACGCCCCGGGAACGCCCGGCCAACTCCCGTTCAGCAGCGGCTCGATCGAGGAACGCGCGTGGATCCTGCGGCGACAGATGCGGGATTTGCAGGATCTCAAGGGAGAGCACGAACGATTCACCAAATTGGGCGCCATGCTCGCGACAGGGATCGGCGGAATCCTCACCCTGCAAGGACGTCAAATCGAAGTTCCGCAAGGTCGGTTCGTCATGCCGCGCGCTGCGGACGACGAGTACGTGTTCAAGAGCCAGTCTCAGATCTTCGTTTTCAAGAAGTACGAGTTTCCCGACTACTCGCTGTATCACCAAGCACTCGAAGCCGACGGCGACTGGACGTTGCTCGGCGACAAAGAGCAATGGTTCGAGCGATCACATGCGTGGATCGAGGAATCCATCGGAATGCTCGAGGCCTCTTTCAAGAAATGACCGTCAATCGAACCCAGCCAACTCGACGCATGTCGCGCCAGTGGTAGGAGCCCTCGCGGGAGAAGGAACCATGACTCAAATCGTCACTGTCTTTTCAGCTCTTGCTCTCGGCGCTTTGTCCTTCTCGGCAACGCCGAAGATCGTCGATGCGGGCGAAGAGTGTCCGCAAGTGTGCGTTGCCCAGGCAACCGGCAATTCCTCGGGTACCCAACCGCCGGGAGTCACGTTTCTCGTGACGGTCATTAGCACCAAGAACGGCATGGGCACGACGGAGTGCGACTACACCTGTGAGTTGTGCACCGCGAAAGTCAACGCGAACTTCGATGGAATCGGCGCCTACTGCATGACGTACGATCAGGGCGGCGGCTGGTCGACACCGGTTGGTTTGTATGCGCGCACAGGACTTCTGAAGAGCCGGTGCGGAGACGCGTCGCCAGCATCGGTGTGCTTCCGGATCGGCGACGATTGCGCAGCGCTGCCGGGAAATTACCTCTACGAGGAATGCTGGCTGCTCGACTGCCAGTGCATCCAATGATGTGGCGCTGAGCGCGTCCGTCGCCACCGGCGTGGGTTCCGAGTTGAGCCGCTCGCGGAGGAACCGCGGGCGGTTCGCGTTTCCATCCGAGAGTGCCGAACGTGATGCGCCGTACTGTGGCGCCAAAGGTGTCGGATCTTGCCGACGACGACGTTCGGCGGCGCCGATCGCGGCGATTCAAAGGAGTGAGCGCGGCTTCATGCGGCGGCGTGGTCGAGTCGGACGCGTCGCTGCGGGAGTCGCGGCGCGGACGATGAAGGGCGATGTGATGTTGAGCGCGAGGACTTGGCTCGTGGTGGCGATGGCGATGTCGTGTTCGCGCGCGACGACGACTTCGGCAGCGGCCGGCGGCGGAGCGACGCACGCGGACAAGCCGGCGGCTTATTGGGTTGAGCGCATGCGCGTCGACGTTCCTGCTGCTCGAAAAGAAGCGGGCGACGCGTTGCGAGAACGGAGCGCAGAGAACGTGCCGCTCTTGATCGAGATGTTGAAGTCGCGCGGCGACGCGGCGAAAGAGCGCTGGAACGAGTGGTTCGGCGCAGACGTGTTCATGCGCGCCTTCATGCTCCACGGCTACGCGGCGAGCGCGCTCGGCGAACTCGGACCTGCGGCGAGCGCGGCGATTCCCGAACTCTTGGCCGCATGCGCGGAATCGGACGCGAACGTCTCGGCGCAGTACGCGAGCTTCGTCGCCGTTCGTGCGCGTGCAGCGTTGATCAAGATCCGCGGCGCGACGCTCGACGACCTCGAAGCGCAACTCGCCGAGCGTCGCTCGAGCGCTTGGCAAGACGCCGTTGCGACCGCAGCAGAACTCGGCGAGTACGGCCGACCGCTGACGAAGGTCCTCGTCGCAGCGTTGACCGACACTTCGTGTGCGCGCCGCGATCGAGCCGCGAATGCACTCGCGCGGATCCATGCGGATTCGAGTGTCGCCGTCCCAGCGCTCGCTGCAGCCTGCTCCAACTCCGATGCGGGCCTGCGCTTCTTCGCGTTGCGCTCCATCACGAGCTACGGCACCGCAGCTCTCTCCGCACGCGCCGCCGTGATCGCGCGCCTCGCGGACGCCCTGCCTTCGAACCGCCAAATCGCGATCACGACGCTCGTCGCGATCACTCCGAGAGTGCAGCGCGACTCGCTCGTGCCGTTGCTCGCTCCGCTGCATGTCGATCCGTTCACGGAAGTTCGCGCAACGGCCGACGCGGCGTTGAAAGAGCTCGAAAAGCGCGTGAAGTGAAGCGCGCCGCGCTGCGAACGTGCCCCGAACGTGCGTAAGTGCGCGCGGAGTTTCGCTGCGCCCGTAAGATCGCGCGGCCATGCTCGCGCATTTCCAAGCCGCCGTTCGCTCCACCACCGCTGCGGCGCTGCTCGCGTGTGCTGCTTTCGCCGCGCAAGACGCGCGCAGCTCGACGCGCAGCGCGACGATCGCGCCCGACGCGGCGACGCTCGGTGAGCACGGGCCGTCGACGAGTTTCGAATTGACGAGCGCGTACTTCGGGACCTTGTCGGTGTGGGCTGAAGCCGACCACGCCGACCTCTACATGCGCTTGGAAGACGAGCACGGCGCGCTGCTCGCCGAGGACGACGACACCGGCGGCGGCACGACTCCGTGGATTCGCCACACCACGCCGGCCGGCGTGCGTTTCACGCTGCGCGTGTCGGTCAAGAACGCGAACGCGCCGACAGCGCTGCGGCTCGAAGTGCGCGAACTCGAAGAAACCGACGCGACGCGGCGCGCTTACGAGAACGCGAGCTCAGGACTCGAAGAAACGCGCGTGAGTCAGGCGAGCGGCGATCACGTCGGCGCGCGCGAGCGGCTGACCGCCGTTGCTGATGCCCTGCTCGCCGACGCAGCGATTCGCGGCAGCGTCAGCTTCCACAAAGCGCTCATGCAGATCGGTCGGCAGTTTGCTGAGTGGTCCGACGGCGCGGCGTGCTTGAAAGTCGCGCTCGTGCGTCGCGACGCGATGCGCGGTTGGTATCCACCGCTGTCCGAGGCGTGGGTCGAAGTGCACCACGAAATTTGCAACGCCTATTTGCAGCTCGAAGCGCGCGCCGATGCTCTGGTCGCCTGTGCCGAATCGCTCGAACTCTTCGAAGGCTCGTTTCCCAAGGGCAACGTCAACATCTCGATCGCGCGCTTGGCCTACGGCCAGGCCTTGAGCCGCGCGCAGCAGCTCGAAGAGGCGCGCGACCAAATGGAACGCGCCGTTGCGGACGCGCGCGCGGGCACCTCCGACGCGCTGCACATCCTCTATATGGAGGACGAGCTGGCTTCGGTGCTGTACGCGCTCGGTTTGCACGAGGATTCGCGGCGCTTGCACCAACATTGCGTCGACCAACTCGAGTCGCAGTTTCCGGCGGACGATCGCTTCCTCATGTCGGCGCGCAACAACTTGGCCGCGAGCTTGTCCGAGCTCGGCGACAAGCGCGGCGCGCTCGCCATGCACCAACGCAACTTGGCGATCGCGGAGCGCAGTTGGGACCACGACCATCCGGAGCGCTTGAACTACGCGCTCAATGTCGGCGTGTGCAAGCTCGCGCTCGGCGACGCGGCCGAGGCACTGCCGTTGCTCGAGGACGTGCGCGCGACGCTCGCGCGGCTCGACCTCGCGAGCACGGATACGGCGCTGTTCGCCGATGTCGCCGCAGCCGATGCGCTGACGCGCCTGGGTCGGCCGAAGGAAGCGCTCGATGTCGTGCTCGCGCGCCGCAAGCTGCGCGAAGCGAGCGGAATGAGCGACGCCGTCGGCGCGTGGCGCGTCGGCTCGCAGATCGCGCACGCGCTCAGCGATCTCGGTCGCAAGGACGAAGCGTTGGTCGAGGCCGAGCTCGCGCACCAAGCGGCGCTGCGCGCGTTTCCTGTCGACAATCCCGACCTCGCCGAGACGCGCCAACACTTGGCGAAGTTGTGTTTGGAGCAGGGCCAACGCGAGCGCGCTTGGAACTTGGCGGTCGAAGCCGTCGACGGCGCGTGCGCGTACCTCGTGCAATGCGCGACGACCTTGTCGATGCGCCAAGCAGAGGCGGCGCAGGCCCATTGGTCGCGACTGGTGTCCGACGGACTCGTGCTGCTCGATGCGACGGCCGCGCCCGAGCAACGCGCGCGCGCCGACGCGCTGGGCTTCGAATTGACCGAGACGGCGCGCGGCATCGGCGGAGCGATGTTGCGCGTGCTCAACGTCGACGCGACGGCTTCGGCCGATCTCGAAGCGTTGCGGCGCAACGTGAGCTCAGCGGCGCGCGAGGTCGCACGCTTGGGAGCGGTGGCGACGGACGCGACCACGCTGGCCTCCGCTATCGCGGCGAAAGAGCGCGCGGAACGTGCGTTGCGCGACGAACTCAGTCGCGCGATCGGTTTCGACTCGAGCGAGCTGCGCGGTGATCTCGCCTTGGCCCTGCGCGATCTGGCGGCGAATGAAGCCGCGATCGCCTATTGGCGCTCTGATCGGCGCGCCTTCGAGATGCCGCTGAGCGCACCGCGCGCGGCGTACTTGTCCGCGTTCGTCATCGGTCGCGACCGGATCGTGAAGCGCGTCGAGTTCGGTTCGCTCGCGCCGATCGCTGCGGCCGCGACGGCTTGGCGCGCGGCGATCGCGAGTTCCGACGACGCGCGCGAGCGAGCGGCGGGTGCGGCCTTGCGCACGCTGATCGTCGATCCGTTGCTGCCTTTGCTCGCGGACACGACGCGTTGGCGCATCGCGCTCGACGACGTGCTGCACCTCGTCCCGCTGGATGCGCTGCCGTTCGAAGAAGGGCGCCTCGGCGATCGCGCGAGCATCGTCGTCGCGCCGACACTGACCCATCGCACGGCGGTCAGCGCCGCGAGTGTCGCGTCGCTCGTCGCCGTCGGCGGTGTCGACTACGACTTCGACAGCGGTTCCGCTCCGCGCGCATCGGAATTGTCGGAGCGCGTCGTCGCGGCCTTGCGTGGCGGTCCATGGGAAGCCGGCTTCGGCGAATTGTGGGGCACGCAGCACGAGATCGAGGCGATAGCGGTGCTGTTCGCGGAAAGCCGCGGGACTGCACAGCCGGCCTGCACGCTGCTCGACGAACGCGCGGCGACGAAGTCGGCACTGATTCGCGAGGCCGCTCACGCAACGTACGTGCACATCGCGACGCACGGATTTTTCGCGATGGCGGCGCACAGCGCGAGCTCGCCCACGGAGGCGGTGCTCGCCGAACGCTCACCGCTCGCGCTGTGCGGACTCGCGCTCACCGGCGCGAACCTCGGGCCGCAAGCCAACGGCTTCGAAGGCCTGATCACCGCCGAAGAGTTGGCAACGCTCGACCTTTCGCACTGCCGACTCGTGGTGTTGTCCGCGTGCGACACGAATGTCGGCACGCTCGCCTCAGGCCAAGGCGTCGCGTCGTTTCAAAAGGCGCTGCACAGCGCGGGTGCCGGCGCCGTGGTGACCTCGCTGTGGAAGGTCGAGGACGCAGCGACGCGCGAGTTGATGGTCGCGTTCTACGCGGGCCTGTGGCGCGAAAAGCTCGAGCCCGCCGACGCACTTTGGGCCGCGAAGCAAGCGCTGCGCGCGCGCCGCGCGCCGCTCGGCGAATGGGCCGGCTGGGTGCTGTCGGCGAGCACGCGCTGAGTTCGCGCGTCAACGCGTGCGAACGCCTGTCGCTTCCGCGCTCGCGCGCAACGCGTCGATGTCGAGCTCGCGCACGTAGTCGACGAGATTGCTCCAGATCGCGTGGAAGCCGAAGCCGCCCTCGGTCATCTCCGCGAGCGCCTCGTCCTTCGTCCAGCCGCAATACGCGACGCGGTAGATCGCGCACATCATCCCCGTGCGATCGGCGCCGTGTTGGCAATGCACGAACACGGGCTGGCGCGCCGGATCGGTGACGATGCGCAAGAAACGCACGACGTCCTCGTCCTCGGGGTGCCAGCTCTTGAAGGAGATGCGCTCGTACTCAAAGTGCGCGTCGGCAGGCAAATCGTCGGCGTGGAAGGCGCGCAGCGAGAGCACCGTTCGCACGCCGATGCGATCGAGCTCGCGCAGACCTTCCGCCGTCGGTTGCGCTCCTCGCCACAGTTCCGGCGTGACGCGGTGCAGATTCGGAAGACCGGGCATTTCGAGCGCCTCGGCCCAGATGCGTTGATTCGTGTGCGCCGTGGCGACGGCCGGAGCAGGAGCGGTGCTCGGCTCGACGGTGCGGCACGCGGATGCGGCAACGAGCAAGACGACGAGAGAGCGATGCATGGTGCGACGAGGATAGCGACGGCGTGTTCGCGCACGACTTCGACGCGTGGATCTCGAGCGGCAGCGACGCGGCGCTCGTCGTCGACTTCAAGTCGGCGAGCAGTGCTGATCGCGAGACCCTAGTCGGCCAGGCGGAAGCATGAATCCGGCGAACGCCGTCGATTGCGGCACCGTGCGCTGCTGCGCGACGCGCTCAAGCGCAAGCGTGCCGTCGCTGTCACGTGCTGCGCGTACGCCGAGCGCACGTCGCATCGTTCAGCGACGGCGCAGGAGGATGCGCGCGGTTTCGGGCAACTCTCCATCCGCGAGCTTGCCGTCGCCGTCGAGATCCCAGCGATCGACGAACTCATCGGGACAGGCATCGACGCCCACGGTCGTGACCGTGCGCACGCCGTTGTCGATTTCGGCGGCCGTCACGAGCGAATCGCCGTCGGTGTCGAGTTGACGGAGCAGCTCCGGCCGCTTGCGCAACTCGCGCACGCCGAGCATTCCGTCGTGATCGACGTCGAAGATCGCGAGCACACGTTCGCTGGTGATGTTCGGAGGCAAGGCGATGTACGCAGCGCGACGCGACGGCCATTCCGAACTGCGACCGACGATGCCGCGGCGTTCCCAATACGGATCGACCGGATCGCCCAAGTGCACGTAGCCGTCGCGGTCCATGTCGAGCGCGATGAGATCCGCTTCGGCGACGGCGAACTCCTTGGCTTGCAAGCGTCCGTCCTTGCTGTCGTCGAGCGCAGCGAAGGCGGCCGAAGCCCACGGACCGCCGTAACGCAACTGGCGCAATTCGCCGGGCACGCGCGACAGTTCATCGACGTCGAGCGTTTTGGAAGCATCGAGATCGAGCGCCGCGAAAAATGCGCGCGACAGTTCGACGCGATCGAGCTTGCGGTCGCCGTCGACGTCGAAGGGGAACGGTGCAACGCCGTCGAGCAAGCGTGCCAGGTCGCCGTCGACTCCGACGCGCGTCGTCAAGAAGCGCGAAGGCTCGGGGGCGCCCGCGCGCGTGCGATCGGACTCGCGCAGTCCGGCATTGCCGGCGAGTTCGGAGAGCAGCGCGCGACCGTCGCCGTTTTCGTCGAAGCGCGCGCCGGCTCGCGCGAGCTCGTCGCCGTCGAGCACGCCCGAGTGATCCGCGTCGCAGCGCGCGAAGTGCAGACGCGCGGTTTCGCCGGGAATCTCGGCGCGAATCGCCGCCGCACTCAGCGTGCCGAGCAACTCGCCGGGCACGAGCAGCAAGCGCTCGATCTCGCCGCGCGTGAGCCAGCGCGAGTCCGCATGACTGACGTCTTTCAGGAGCCGTCCCGCTTCGTCGAGCATCTTGTCGAGCGGGAATTTCTCGAGCGCGACGACATAGGCCGAGCGCAAGCCGGCGAGCGCGCCGAGTTGCTTGGGCTCGGCTGAAATCGAAACGTCGGTCGCGAACACGCCGAGTTCGCCGGGTGTGAGCATCACCGTCTGCAAAAACGGCGCGTTGTAGAACGAAGCGCAGGCCAACATCTCCGTCGCGAAACCGGCGTTCACGTTGGCGATCGACTTCATGCGCTTGGGATCGCTTGCGTCGAACACGACCAACGCCGAGCGGTGATTGCCGGCCGCGTCCGAATTCTCCACGAGCGCGTACAGGTAATCACCCTCGCGAGTGCGCGCTCCGCCCTGGGCTTCCGCGACGTCGACGTGCGAGGCGAGCGCAAGGCCGCGCCACGTCTGATCGTCGCGCTGAGCGCGCGTGCCGCGCGTCGGCGGCCACAGCCGCTCGGGACTGCTGGGCTCCGTGACATCGAACAACACCGGCCCCGTGTTTTCGTCGAGCGCTGCAACCAACAGGCGCGCGGCGCTGCGTTTCGCGCTCGGTTTGTCGCCCTGGGCGAGCGGATGCGAGTACTGGAACAGCGTCGCGACTTGAACGGCGTGATCTTCGACGCTCGGGTCCACAGTGAGTGCACTGCCGCCGACGACGCGCGGCTCGCGCGGATTGCGGATGTCGACGACGACCAACCCGCCGGGGCCGTCGGCCAGATAGGCGAAGGGCCAACGGATCTGCACCGAACTCGCGTCGAAGGTCGGCAGCACCGCAGCGCGCGTCAAGCGACCGTCGCTCTCGACGTGCAGCGTGCGCAAGCCGCCGGCGCCGTCGGCGACGAACAGATACTCACCGGCGAGCGCGAGCGCTTTCGGCTGGAGCGTGGCGACGAACTGCACGCGCCGCGGCGCGGTCGGATCCTGCAGGTCGACGACGTGCACGCCGCGAAAGCCTTCGGCGACGTAGGCGTAGCGCGCACGGCCTTGCAATGGATCGCAATCGAGTTCGAGCGCGACGACGTCGGGCAACACGAGCTTGGCGAGCGGCGTCGAAGCTGCGAGCTGCGTGCGCGCGAGCGCCACGATCTCCAGCCCGCGCCGATCGGCGACGACGGCGAGCTGGCGCGCCAACTCGAAGCCGCCGCTGCCCATCCCCCACGTCGTCGAAGTGCGATGGCATTCGACGCACGAGCGCGCCGTGCGCCGCACTGTGTGCATCTGGTGGTGGATCATCGTCATGCCCGACAGACCGGCGGCGGTCACAGGCAACGCTTGATCGATCAACACCGCGCCCTTCTCGTCGCGCACGGTGCCCATCGTCGAAAAACCCGTGAGATACGGCGCAAAACGCCCGGCTTCGTTGAGCCCGGCGTAGAAGCCGCGCCAGGTCGCGAAGACCTTCTCCTGCGTCGTGACGCGACCCTTCGTGCGCGCACCGCTGAGCAGATCGAGCTGCGACAAGGACTCGTTGCGATCGAAGTGAAAGCCCATGAAGTTGGGATTCCAATTCGAGTGGCACAGATAGCACTCGAGCTTCTCGTGCTGCTTGGTCATCGCGCAGGCGGCGTCGGCGTCGAAGCGCGCGTGCTTGGAATCGAGCACGTCAACGACTTGCGGAACGACGTGCAGCGCGCCGTCGACCTTGCTGACGAGTTGCACGTCGGCTCCGACTTGGCGCATGTGCGCGAGCGGCGTGCCGCGCTGCGTGCGCAGAGTTGCGCGCGCCGTGAACGTGCCGTGGCAATCGCGGCACGCGATCTCCACCGCGTGCTCCATCGCGCCGTGCAACACACCGTCGCCCATGACGTCGTTCTGCGTGTGGCAGTCGATGCAGTGCATGCCCTTCTCGTGATGGATGTCCGGCGGACACAGCGCCGGATCGTCGAGATAAAACTGTCGATTGAGCGGCGCGTCGCTCGTGCCGGGAATCTCCGGGCCGCCCGGTGCTCCCGGCGGAAGTTGCGACAAACCTCGGAAATTCAGGCCGATCGAGGCGTCGCCGTAGTGACAGCTCGTGCACGTCTCGGTCGAGGGCGCGCGCGTCATCGCGTGCACCTTGGGATGTCCGGGCTCGGTGTGGTTCGCGGTTGCGTCGGCGCTCTCGGACAACCCGTCGAGCGCGTAGGTCACGTGGCACGCGGCGCAACCTTCGCCGCGATAGTCGCCGTCGAAGCCGACGCGTCCTTGCACCGCGCGACCCGGCGACCACAGGTGACACTGCATGCACTCTTTGCGCGCGAGGTCGGCGTAGTGTGTCGACAAGGCGTCGCGCGCGCCGCTGTCGCGGAAGGGCGGCACCGGCACGAGTTCCTCGACATCGCCGGGCTCGGCGAGGTGCGACGGCGTGCCGAAGATCGAATAGGGCGAACGCTTCGCCTTGGTCAAACCGTTCTCGTAGTAGCCGTCGGACAGATGGCCCGCTGTCGTCGCGTGCAAGCTCGTGTGCACGCGCTTCACCTGCTGCTCGTGGCACACGCCGCAGGTTTGCGCCGCGACGCGCAAGTCCATCGGATCGATGAAGCGGCGCCAGGCGAGATCCTCGTCGGGCGGCGCGACGCGTTCGTCGCCGACGGCGGCGTTTTGGCGCCGGGGATGCTCTTCGAGCTTCGTGCGCGCGTCCGCGTTGCCGCCGTGGCACGCGACGCACGAGAGTTGCGCCTCGGGGTGCATCGCTTCGATGCCCTCGTGGCAGTGGACGCAACCGTCGAAGCGCGCCGGCGCTTGCGTGCGCGATCCGCCGTCCTGCGCCATTGCACTCGAGTAGCCGGCGACCGCGCACAGCGAGGCTGCAACGAGCAGAGCGCCGAGAAACAACGCCGCGCGCGGTCGAAGGCTTGTGGGAAGCACGATGGTCGATCACCGCTTTCGACACGAGCAGCGCGGAGCAGTGCGCGCGCTGCGCGTGCGGCTGTGCATGGAAGCGTGACCGCTCACGCGAAGAGGCGCGGCAACGCTTTGCCGCGCGCTTTGGCGGCGTCGGCGCCGAGCATCGAGCAGATCGTCGGACACAAATCGATCGCGTGGACGTCGTCTTCGACGATGCGCGCCCGCGCGAAATCCGGTCCCCAGGCGACGGCCGAGACGAATTCCAAATCCTCGCTGCCGTCGCCGTGGTCGAGCCCGCGGCGTGAGTTGAGATCGCTGTCGCGGCCGAATTCCGGGCACACGAACAACGCAGTCGACTCGCGCAACTCGGGGTCGGCCTTGACGGCGCGCCACAAATCGCCGAGCGCTTCGTCGTTGCGTCGAATCACGTCGACGTAGCCGTTGTAGGAACCGTGGGCGACGTCGGCCTGCTGCAGCACGATCGAGACCAACGTCGGTTTGAAGATCACGAGCAAGTTGCGCGCGACGCGCAGCGCCTTCGCGTCGGCCGCGTTGACGCCGCGGATGTCGGAAGTGCCGCTGGTCAGTTCCTCGAGGATGTATTTCTCGATCTGCGCCGCGGATTCCGGCGAGTTCAGGCGCGCTCCTTCGCCGGCCCCGATCGCCGCGCGCATCTTCGCGAGCAAGGCTTGCTCCGCCGTCGGCAACAGCTTCGGCTTGCCCCACTGCGCGAGGATCGACTTGAACTCGGCGTTGAAGATGCCGTCGCCGTCGACGGTGTTCGCGCCGTACTGCGGGCCGTAGTCGGGATGCAGCCCGTAGCTGTAGTTCGTCTGCTGCGCGCCGCCCGAAGTCGAAATCCACACCTGGCTCGCCGGCAGACCGAGGTCCTTGCGCACGTACTCGAACAAGGTCGGGTCGTCGCCGCGCGCGTTCTCGCGGATGCCGCGCGCTTCGCTGATGCCCGTGTACATCGACAGCGCCGCGCCGAAGTGGCCGAGGTTTGACGACTTCACGCGCTTGTAGAGCACGCCCTCGTCGGCGAGCGCCTTCAGCGTGGGCACGTTGGCCGGCATGCCGAAGGTCTCGCGCGTGCGCACGCCGCCGGCAAAGGCGACCAACACGATGTGCTTGGTCTTGCGCTCGGCCGCGAACAGGCTCGCCGCCGCACCGGCCTGCGCCGTCATGCCGAGCGCGACCGCGCCCGCCGCCGTGCCTGCGAGGAAACCGCGACGATCGATGCGTGTGGTGTGCATAGCGAGCGCTCCTGCGTTCAGTACGACTGATACTCGGGGTGGGTGACGATCGCGTACAGAACTGTTTCGGGCCGACAGGCCGGATCGCGGAAGGATTCGACGAACGAGGTCAACTCCGCTGCGCTCGGAGCGCGCCCGAGCAAGCGCTCGAACAACGAGCTGATCCAGCGCTCCGGCACGCTGATCGACGCGCGCTCGGGGAGCGCGACTTTGCCCGAATCGATCAACATGCGCGCGAACACCGAACGCAACGGCGCGGCGTCGGACAGTCCGTCGAGAGCGCTGCGCAGTCGGCGCGCTTCGTCGCCGTCGGGGACGCGACCGAGCAGATCGACGTACAGCGCGCGCACGAACATGCGGTTGGACATCGAAGTGCGCGTGACGAGGCGACGATCCCAGGCCGCGCTCAGTAGCCACTCGTGAACCAGCGCCGCGAATTCGCGCGGCGCGCGGTGAAAGCGCCGGATCCACTCACCGAGCGCCTTGGAGTCGGGATCGGCGTGCACGTGGCGTCGATACTCGCGCGCGATGAACGTCTCCGAGAACGCGCGGTCGTGGATCGCGATGTCGACGATGTCGGCCTGGCACGACGCGGGCTTGCCCAAGAACGTGCCGCTCGCGCCGTCGTAGATGCGCTTGCCGATTTCCAGCTCGCGCGGTCGCGCCTGCACGCGCACTCCGTCGAGTTGCTCGAGCACGACGGTGACATAGGTGTCCGCGCCCGGATTGCGCTGCTCGAAACTCGGGCTCAGCGCGATGCGGTGCACGGCCTCGCGCACGTCGAGTTTGTGCGCGGCCAGATCATCCGGCAGCGCCGCGACGCGTTCGTTCTCCGGCCGGAAGTTGTCGATCAGCAGGAAATAGAACAGCTGTTCGTCGAGCCATTGACGCCAGAAATCCGGCGAGCCGATGAGCTGGTCGGCGAGCGCGCGCCGCGCCTTGCCGAGCCACAGCGCGCGCTCGACCTCGAACGGCGGCCGACCGAGCAAATCGAGGTACGCGGCGCGCACGCTCGCCGCGTCGAGCGGTTGCGCCGGCGGTGCTTCGGTGTGATCTCCCTGGCCGGCCTGAAACGCGCCGACGGATCGAGACAGCGACGCACTGACGGCGTGCGGCGAGGCGGCGATCCGGGCGAGGGGCACGCTCATCGTGGCGCGAGTCTAGCTCCGAATCCGCAGCGCCTCGGCGGCGCGTCCTTGGAGCCGGGGCGCCGCCGCTCGCGCAAGCCTTGGAATCGCAACGCGAGTTTGCAAAGGAGCGCAACGCCGCGTTCGGCCTCGGAGCTTCGCGTCGCGACGCCGAGCACAGTGAGCTCCGCGAGCGCGCGAGCACGCTCACGCGCATTGATCCATCGAGCGGGCCTTCGCATGATGCGAACCGCTCACGCCGCAACTTGCTCCGCACCTCGCCTTGACCGATCAACGCACTACTCCTGCCGCGAAACTGCTTGTCGGCGCGTCGTGCGCACTCGCGTATTTCGCGCTAGCACGGCTCGGAGCCCAGCTCGCCGTTCCGCCGGGATTCGTCGCCGCGCTTTGGCCGGGAGCAGGGCTCGCCGTTTGGGCGGTGTGGCGCTTCGGCGGCGCTGCGCTGCTCGGAATCGCGCTCGGCGGCTATGCGAACACGCTGGCGGTCGGCCTCGGCAACGGCGCGCCGATCGCCGCGCTGAGTCAGCAACTCGTCGCTCTGGCGATTGCCATGGCGACCGGACTTCAGGCGCAACTCGGTGCGTGGTGCGCGGCGAAGACACTCAAGAGCGAGGCGCGCCACGGCAAGCCGACGGCGGTGCTGCGCTTCGTCGTCGGAGCGATCCTGGCCTGCACGACGAGCGCGACGATCAGCCTGACGGCGATCGCTTTGCGCTCGTCGCACAGCTTCGCCGAGTTCGTTTCGAACTGGTCGACCTGGTACTTCGGCGACGTGATGGGCGTGCTGATCGTGGCGCCCGCGCTGTTTGCCTGGACGGATGCGCGCCGCACGCGCTGGAACCGCGGCCAAACGCTCGAAGCGTTGATCGTCGGTGCCGCAGTGCTGTGCGTCGACGCACTCGCGCTGACCGCGGCGCCGGCGGCGCCGAGCGCTCTGCACACGGCCCAAATTCTGCTCGTGCCGTGCTTGCTGTGGACCGCGCTACGACTCGGTCAGTCGGGCGTCACGGCCTTCTTGCTGCTCGCTTCGAGCGCGAGCTTTGCCGTGTTGTCGATCGCCTCGCACGTCCATGGCCGCGTCGACCACGATGCAGCTTTGGCCTTGCAGTTGTTCCTCGCCATCGTCGGCATCACCGCGCTCGTACTGTCGGCTGCGATCGAGGAACGGCGTACCGCGCTCGACGCTTTGCGCGTTGCGCGCGACGAACTCGAAGTACGTGTCAGCGCACGGACCGCCGACCTCGAGGCTGCCAATCGCGCGCTGCAGCTCGAAATCGCCGACCGCACGCGCGCCGAATTCGCGCTGCGCACGAGCGAGGCGCGCCTCTTGGCCGCCGTCGAGAACTTGCCCTTCGAGTTCTGGATGTGCGACAGCGCAGGGCGCTGCACGATGCAGAACTCGGCCAGCGTCAAGCGTTGGGGACGCGTTATCGGTCGTCGTGCCGACGAATTCGGACTCGACGCACCGGCGCTCGCCGCCTGGCACGACGATTTTCAGCGCGCGCTGGCCGGCGACGTCAGCGCGCATGCCTCCGAGCACTTGATCGAGGCGCGCAAGCACTCCTTCGACACCGTGATCGCGCCCATCTTCGAAGCCGATGCGGTGGTCGGCGTGCTCGGTGTGAACATCGACGTCACCGACGTGCGCGACCTGCAAGCGCAGCTCGTGCAATCGCACAAGCTCGAGAGCATCGGGCGCGTCGCCGGCGGTATCGCCCACGACTTCAACAACCTCCTGACCGCCATCGTCGGCTACGCCGAGGTCGCGCAGGCGCGCCTGGGCCCGGAATCCTCGGAGGCCGCCGACATCAAGGAGATCCAGCGCATCGCCATGCGCGCCGCCGAGTTGACGCGCCAATTGCTCGTGTTCGCGCGCAAGCAGTCCGTCGTGCCGCGCGTGGTCGAGCTCGACGCGCTCGTGCTCAGCTTCGAGAAAATGCTGCGGCGCGTGATCGGCGAGCACATCGAACTGATCGTGCGCACGCGTTCGGCGCCGGCGCGCATCAAGGCCGATCCGACGCAGATCGATCAGGTGCTGATGAACCTCGCCGTGAATGCGCGCGACGCGATGCCGACGCGCGGCACGCTGACGATCGAGACGAGCGTGACCACGGTGCCGGCGATCGGCCGTGGGCGCGACGTGAACATCGCTCCGGGCGAGTACGTGAGCCTGCGCGTCGGCGACACCGGAATCGGCATCGCGCCCGAGGTGCTCGCCCACGTTTTCGAGCCGTTTTTCACCACCAAAGGAGTCGGCGCGGGCACGGGCCTGGGTCTGTCGACGGTGTACGGCATCGTGCGCCAAGCCGGCGGCCACATTCAGGTCGAGAGCCGCTCCGGCCGCGGCACGGTGTTCTCGATCTTGTTGCCGCGCACGCGCGACAGCGTCGAGACGTGTTCCGAGGCGAAGCCGGAGTCGACGCTGCTCGGAGGCACCGAGACGCTGCTCGTCGTCGAGGATGAACCGACGGTGCGGCGCATCGCGACGGCCGAACTGCGCGCGCGCGGCTACCACGTGCTCGAAGCCGCAAACGGTGTCGAGGCGCTCGATCTCGCGCACTCCTATCGCGCCGAAATCCACTGCTTGTTGACCGACATGCAGATGCCGCTGATGGGTGGCGAGGAACTCGCCGACCGGCTGGAGCGCGAGCGGCCCTCGCTGAAGGTGCTCTTCGCGTCCGGATACGCCGAAGATTTGCGCACACGGCGCGAGCCGCGGCCCGACGACGTCGACTACCTCGCCAAACCCTTCAAACCCTCGGAACTTTCGCGACGAGTGCGCGGGCTGCTCGATCGCTGAACGACGCGATAAGCGCGCGTTGGTTCCGTTCCGAGGCGTTGTCGAGTTCGATGTCGGCCATGCAAATCCACCGCCGTCCTCTCGCGGGGCTGCTCGTCGCGCAATTCCTGGGCGCGTTCAACGACTACGCATGGAAGATGATCGCGACGTTGTTGCTGCAGCGCGGCCTCGCAGGTGAGGCGGGTGAAGCCCGCGCGCAACAAATTGCGATGCACGTCACCGTCGCGTTCTTGCTGCCGTTGACACTCGGTGCGTTGCCCGCGATTCCGCTGGTCGACCGCTTCGGCAAACGCGCCGTGATCATCGGCGCGAAGGCGGCCGAGCTCGCCTTGATGCTCGCCGCGACGTTCGTGCTCGCGACGCGGCCCGACGACCGCACGGCGCTGCTCGCCGTCGTCGGCGCGCTCGGAGTGCAGGCTGCGTTGTTCTCACCGGCGAAGTACGCGCTCCTGCCGCAGCTCGTGCCGCACGAACGCTTGTCGCGCGCCAACGGTGCCGTCGAGTTCGCGACCTTCGTCGCGATCGTCGCGGGCACGGCGTGCGGCCCGTACCTGCTCGGCCAAGTCGGCGCTGAGTTGTGGCTCGCCGGAGCGCTGTTGTGTGTGCTCGCCGTCGTCGGATTGATCGCGGCAGTCTCGATTCCGCGCGGCGAAACGCTGACGCGGGGCGCGGGCGTGGCTGCGATCGTGCGCAGCGCAGCGCACGCGATTCGCACCGACCGCGTACTGCGTCTGGCGATCGCCGGCAACGCGTTGTTCATGGGCGTCGCGAGTCTGCTGATGCAGAACCTGCAGGTGTACGGGAAGATCCGGCTCGCCTTGCCCGAGCGCTGGGTCGGCGCTCCGCTCGCCGTGTTGTCGCTCGGCATCGGATTGGGCGCGCTGCTCGCCGGGCGCTTGTCGGCGAAGAAGGTCGAGGTCGGACTGCTGCCGCTCGGCGCGGCGCTGCTCGCACTGTTCGCGACGATCTTCGGACTTTGGTTGCCGGGCGTCTGGCCGACGATCGCGCTGCTCAGCTTCGTCGGACTCGCCGGCGGATTGCTCGTCGTGCCGCTCAACGCGCTGATCCAGTGGCGCGCACCGGCGGAGCATCGAGGCGCCGTGATCGCGACGGCGAACTTCGCGGTGTACGCGGCGTCGCTTGCGGGCGGAGCGCTCGCCGGCCAACTGGCCGACTACGAGATGTCGACGCGCGGCATTTTTCTGGTCAGCGCCGCTGTGATCGTGCTCGGCGCCGCGTGGGCAGTGTGGCTCGTTCCGCAGGCGCTCGTGCGGCTCGTTCTGGTGCTCGCAACGCACAGCGTCTATCGCCTGCGCGTGCGCGGCATCGAGCACGTGCCGCAACACGGCGGGTGTTTGCTCGTTCCCAACCACGTGTCGTTCGTCGACGGCCTGTTTCTGATCGCGAGCATCGACCGACCCGTGCGCTTCCTCGTCGACGCGCCGTTCTTCGACAAGCCCGTGTTCGGGCGCGTGCTGCGTTGGCTCGAAGCGATTCCGATTTCGTCGACCGGCGGGCCGCGCATGATCTTGCGCGGACTGCGCAGCGCCGGCGACTACCTCGACCAAGGTCACGTCGTGTGCATCTTCGCCGAGGGACAGATCACGCGCACCGGCATGTTGCTGCCCTTCCGGCGCGGTCTCGAACGCATCGTCAAAGGACGCAACGCACTGATCGTCCCGGTCTACCTCGAGGGTGTGTGGGGTTCGATTTTCAGCTTCGAACGCGGGCGTTTCTTGTGGAAGCGGCCGAGGACGATCCCCTACCCGATCGGAGTTTCGTTCGGCGCGCCGCTTGTTCCGGGCACGCCGGTTCACGCCGTGCGACGTGCGGTGCAACGGCTCGGTCAGGAGGCGTGGACGGAGCGCTACGTGTCGTCGACGACGCTGCAGCGCGCCTTCGTTCGCTCCGCGCGCGCGCGACCTTTGCGCTTTCTCTTCAGCGACGCGGCGAAGCCGCACGTCACACGTTGGCGCGCGCTCGTCGGCTCGATCGCGCTCGCGCGCGCGTTGCGCGGCCGCTGGGCCGGGCAAGCCCACGTCGGCATCCTGCTGCCGCCCTCGGTCGGCGGCGCGTTGGTCAACATCGCTGCGGCGTTCGCGCGGCGCACGTCGGTCAATCTCAACTACACCGCGGGCAGCGCCGGAATGAGCTCGGCCGCACAGCAGGCGACGCTGCGCACGGTCGTCACGAGCCGCGTGTTCCTCGAGAAGGCCAAGCTCGAAGTGCCGACCGGCGTCGAGCTGCTCTGGATCGACGAAATCGTCGCGGAAATCGGCCTTTTCGAGCGCGCGTTCGCGACGCTGCTCGCGTGCTCGGCGCCGGTCACTTGGATCGAGCGGGCGTGCGGAGCCGCGCCGGAGGACGCCGCGGAAGGCGTCGCGACGGTGATCTTCTCGAGCGGTTCGACCGGCGAGCCCAAGGGCGTGATGCTCACGCACGCCAACATCGCTTCGAACTGCGCGATGCTCGAACAAGCCTTTCATGTCGCGCCGCGCGAGAAGGTGCTCGGCGTCCTGCCCTTCTTCCACTCGTTCGGATACACGGCCACGATTTGGTTTCCGGCGCTGTCGGGCCTCGGCGCCGTCTACCACCCCAGTCCGATCGACGCGCCGGCGATCGGAGCACTTCTCGAGCGCCACGCGATCTCCTTCGTGCTCGCGACTCCGACCTTGCTGTCGATCTACTTGCGCCGCATTCCGCCGCAACAATTCGGTTCGGTGCGACTCGTCCTCGCAGGCGCTGAGAAGCTCCCCGAACGACTCGTGCACGCCTTCGAGGATCAGTTCGGCGTGCGCCCGCTCGAGGGCTACGGCACCACCGAGTGCGCGCCGGTCGTCGCGGTCAGCGCGCCGGATTTTCGCGCGCCTGGTTTCTATCAGCCGGGCTGGAGGCGCGGCTTCGTCGGACAACCGCTCCCCGGCGTCGTGTGTCGCGTCGTCGACCCCGAGAGCTTCGCGGACTTGCCGCCGAACACGCCGGGCATGCTGCTCGTGCGCGGGCCGAACGTCATGCGCGGCTACCTCGGTCGCGCGGACCTCACCGCCAAGGCGATGCACGACGGCTGGTACGTCACCGGCGACATCGCCGTGCTCGACGACGACAGTTTTCTGCGCATCACCGATCGCTTGGCGCGTTTTTCGAAGATCGGCGGCGAGATGGTCCCGCACGGGCGAATCGAGGACGACTTGCACAAAGCCGCCGACGCGCAGACGCAGGTGTTCGTCGTCACGGCGCTGCCCGATGAGAAAAAAGGCGAACGCTTGGCCGTCGTGACGACGCTCGAGCTCACGCAAGTCCCGCAGCTCTTGGAGAAGCTCGCCGCCGCCGGCCTGCCCAACCTGTTCATCCCGCGCGCCGACGCCTTCGTGAAGGTGGCGCAGTTGCCCGTGCTCGGTACGGGCAAGATCGACTTGCGCGCGGTCAAGCAAACGGCGCTCGACGCACTCGCGCCGAAGCGTTGACGACCGCGCACGCGCTTGCCTTCCCAACGGAGCGCGGCGCCGAAGGAGTGTCTCCCTCGACGCCGCTGCGGTTGCGGAGCGTGGTGTCGGTCAGTTGAGGAACGGGTCGATCTGCTTGCGCAGCAACGGCGTGTTGAGCTTGCCGAGCGCGCGCACTTGGATCTGGCGCACGCGTTCGAGGCTGACGCCGAGTTCTCCGGCGACCTCGGACAAGGTCTGCTCGCGTTCGCGGCCAAGGCCGAAGCGGCGTTGGATCACGAAGCGCTCGCGGTCCGACAGCTGCGTCATCGCGCCGCCGAGGCTCGCTTCGAGCGTCACGTCTTCGAGCGCGGTCGAGTACGGCCCCGCGTCGCCGGCGTCGAACTGCAGCATGTCCTTGAGACGTCCACCGTCCTCGTCGTCGTCGAAGCTGGCGTCGATCGAGCGGCTCGAGCGAGCTGCGCTCAGGGCAGCCTCGACCATGTGCT
>CAYHRR010000012.1:0-19616 GCA_964358875.1 uncultured Planctomycetaceae bacterium
AATGCGGCCCGCAGTCGCGAGCGCGCGGCGCACCAGCGCGCGCACGCGCAGGGCGACGAGTTAGACCGCGCGATCGTCGAGCGCGTAACCGTAGAGCTCGCGATGGCGCGCGTGGAAATCTGCGGCGGCGTCGCGCCGTGCGTCCTCGACGGGAACGCGCAGTTCGAACGATTGGCCTTCGTAGCGCAGGTCGAGTTCGTACTCGAACTCGATCGCGCGCGTCGCGCAGCCCGCGTCGACGAGTTCGTCGCGCGCGTCCTTGGCGAGTGCCTTCAACATGCGCGCGAGTTCGACGCGTGGCACGGCGGCGAGCGGCGCCAGCACGCTGCGCGCTCCTTCGGTCGCAGCATCCGCCGTCGCCATGCCGAGCGCCGACAACACGCCGGGTCCGCGAGGCACGAGCGCGCACGGCATGCCGAGCGACGCTGCGAGCGCGGCAGCGTGCAAGCCGCCCGCGCCGCCGAAGGCGACGAGCGGCGTACGCGCGGGATCCTCGCCGCGCTGCATGGTCATCGTCGCGAGCGCACGACGCATCGCCGCGCGCGCGACATCGAGCGTCGCTTGCGCGGCTTCGAGCGGAGTGGTGCCGAGCTTGCGCGCGAGCTTCTCGAAGGCGCGTGCGACCGCGTCGACGTCGAGTTCGACGCGACCAGCGACGAAGGCTCCGGTGGCGACATGCCCGAGCAGAACGTGCGCGTCGGTGATCGTCGGCACGAGGCCCGCGCCGTAGCACACCGGACCCGGCACGGCTCCGGCGCTGTGCGGACCGACGTGCAAGACGCCGCCTGAGTCGACGTGCACGAGCGATCCGCCGCCGCAACCGATGGTGTGCAAGTCGAGCGAAGGAACAGCGATCGGGCGACCGTCGATCGCGCTCGCCACGACTTGTTGCGCCGCACGCGTCGCGCCGACGTTGCGAAAGGCGACGTCGGTCGAGGTGCCGCCCATGTCGAGCCCGACCATGCGCTCGAACCCGGCTTCGAGCGCAGCGCGCGATGCACCGATCACTCCGCCCGCAGGTCCTGAGGTGAGCACGCGCACGGGTTCGAGCGCGGCGCGCGCGGCGCTGATCGTGCCGCCGCTCGAACGCAGCAGCTGGAGCCGCGCGTGCGGCAAGGAAACGGCGAGACGCTCGAGGTAACCGCGCACAACCGGCACCAACGCTGCGTTGACGACGGCCGTCGAGAAGCGCTCGAACTCGCGGTGTTCGCGCACGAGAGCGGCCGAGCACGTGATCGGCACGCCGAGCGAGCGCAGCGCCTGCGCGACCTCGCGTTCGATCGACGGATCGGCATAGGAATGCAACAGGCACACCGCGATCGCTTCGGGTTTTGCGGCGGCCACTTTGCGCACGAGCCGCGCGAGTTCGGCGCGCGTCGGTCGTCGCGTGTGCTCGAGCACGCGCGAGCCGAGCGCGGGTTGCGAACGCTGCTCGATCTCGAAACGCAGCTCGCGCGGCACGATCTCGCGCGTTTTCAGCGGATGGAGCGCGTACAGCTCGGGCCGGTCTTGACGGCCGATTTCGATCAAGTCGGCAAAACCCGCGTTGACCACCAACGCCGTGCGCGCCAAGGCGCCCGTCAACAGCGCGTTGAGCGCCACGGTGGTCCCGTGGACGACGTGCGCGGGCCGTGCGGCGACTCCGAGGCGTTGCAGCCCGTCGAGCAAGGCGCGCGCGGGATCGTCGGGCGTGCTCGGCACTTTTTCGAAGCGCATTTCGCCGCCTTCGACGAGCACGAAATCCGTGAACGTGCCGCCGGTGTCGATGCCGATGGTCGGCGCGCCGCGCGCGGTGAAGTGAGCCGTCACGCGGCGCAGTCTACGTTGCTATCGTGTCGCGCCCGCGCGTTCGCGCGCCCTCTCGCGATGCTGTTTCCCGCTCTGGCCGTCCTGCTCTCGTACCTCGTCGGATCGATTCCGTGGGGGCTCGTGCTCGTGCGCATCTTCAAGGGCGAGGACTTGCGCAAGCACGGCAGCGGCAACATCGGCGCGACCAACGCGATCCGCGCCGCGGGGAAGCCGATCGGACTCGCCGTGTTCCTGCTCGATTTCGCCAAGGGCACGCTGGTGATGTGGGGCTTCGTGCCCTTCGCCGCGCCCGAGCAAGGACCGCTCGGTTGGCTCGCGGTGTCGTGCGGCGCGGCGACCGTACTCGGCCACTGCTTCCCCGTGTGGCTCGGCTTCAAGGGCGGCAAGGGCGTCGCCACCGGCTGCGGAGCACTGGTCGGCTTCGACTGGAAGATCTCGGCCGTCGGCGGCTTGGTGTTCTTCACGACGCTGTTCACGACGCGCTTCGTCAGCGTCGCGTCGATCGTGATGGGCTTGAGCTTCGTGCCCGCCGCGTGGTTCGTGACGCAGCGCGTCGAGCCGACCGTCGGCGCCGCGTTGCTCGCGCTCTTGATCCTCGTGCGTCATCGCTCGAACATGGCGCGCATGCTCGCGGGCACCGAACCGAAGGCGTTCACGAAGCGCGCGGGCGAAAGCGAACAAGGTCATGGCTGAGCGAGATCGCGTGCGGCGGGCTGTCGTCATCGGCGACGGCGGGTGGGGGACGACCTTGGCGCTGCTGCTCGCGCGCCGCGGCGTCGACACCACCTTGTGGAGCCATCAGCGCGCGCACTCCGACGAACTGGCGGCGAAGCGCGTCAACCAGCGCTTTCTGCCGGGCGTGACGTTGCCCGAGAACCTGCGCTTCTCGTCGGATCCGTACCAAGCGTGCGCGGACGTCCAACTCGCGGTCAGCGTCGTGCCGACCCAGTTCCTGCGCGGCGTCGCCGCACGTTTCGAGGACGCGCTGCACGGCAATGTGCCCATCGTTTCCGCGACCAAGGGCTTGGAGATCGAGACCTTGCACCGCCCGACGCAGATCCTCGCCGAAGTGCTCGGACAGCGTCCGTTGTGCGTGCTCTCCGGGCCGAGTCACGCCGAAGAAGTCGCGCGTTTGAAGCCCGCTTCGGTCGTCGCCGCGTCGCAGGACTCAGACCTCGCGCAGCTCGTGCAGGACACCTTCAACAGCGATTCGTTCCGCGTCTACTCGAGTGCCGATCCGATCGGCGTCGAGCTCGGCGGCGCGCTGAAGAACGTGATCGCGATCGCCGCCGGCATCAGCGACGGACTCGAACTCGGCGACAACGCCAAGGCCGCGCTGGTGACACGCGGCATGGTCGAGCTCGCGCGCATCGGCACTTCGCGCGGCGCGAAGCTCGAAACCTTTTTCGGCCTCGCCGGCATCGGCGACCTCGTGACCACCTGTTGCTCGCAGCATTCGCGCAACCGTTCGGTCGGAGAGCGGATCGGTCGCGGCGAATCCCTCGAGTCGATCCTGACGCACATGAAGATGGTCGCCGAGGGCGTGTGGACCACGAAGGCCTTGTTCGGCCCCGAATCGGAGCTCTCCGGCGTGTCGATGCCGATCGCCGCCGAAGTCCACGCCGTGCTGTTCGAACGCAAGGATCCGCGCGACGCCGTCGCCGATCTGATGCGCCGTGATCCCGTGCCCGAAATGAAAGGGCTGCGCTGAACCTGATGACCAGTCCGAAGATCCTGTTCCCGTTCTTCCTCGTCGTGACCGTGTTGTTGCTCGTCGGCGTGCTCGTCACGGGACTGACCGGTCGCGTGCGCCCGCACTTGACGCTCGTCGCGCTGACCGTGACCGCGCTCGGCCTCACGATTTTTTTCGCGGAGCAACTGGGCGAGCTCTACGACTTGCAGTCGGCCGGCTGGATCACGCCGGTGCACTTGACGATCGCCAAGCTCGCCACCGTGTCGTACTTGCTGCCCTTGACGACGGGCTTGATGACGCTGCGCAACCGCAGCTACAAGCGCTACCACTTCCGCGCGGCGATGCTCGTGCTCGGACTGACCGTGAGCGCGGCCTGTACCGGCGTGTGGATGCTGCTCGCCGCGACTCCGCTACCCGCGTGATTTCAGAACGATGTACGGCAGCACGAGCATCATTCCGTTGGCGGACAACGGGAACAGCGTGAACAGGATCCACGCCGTGCGCGCGCGCAGCGTGAGCACCGCGAGCAGCGCGCCCGGCACTGTGAACGCCGACGCGAGCAGGTAGGTCGTCAACAAGGTCGGCGAGGATTCCGGCGCGATCTGCTTCCAGAAGATCACCGCGCCCCAAACGAGCGCGCCCATCGTGGCGAGCGCCATCGACAGCATCCACGTGCGATGCCGCCGGCGCGTGATGCCCGGCACCGAGTAGAGCTTGCGCAACGGTCTGGCCATGGCGCGCATTCTCACGCGGCGCACGCGCAGCTCAAGCACGGCTGTTGGCGCACGACGTTCTCACCTGTAGGATCCCCGCCCTTCCACGGGTCGGGGCGTGGCGCAGCCTGGCTAGCGCGCTTCCTTGGGGTGGAAGAGGTCGGAGGTTCAAATCCTCTCGCCCCGACCACCTTTCCTCGCCGGCTGCTGCATTACGGGCACACCGTGAAGCTCAGCGCGTTCGAGAGGCTGGTGGTCTTGGGGCTCGGCGGGTCGCGGAACCAGGCTTGGACCTCGACTTGATCGCCGGCAGCGAAGGGAGCTCCGAGCGCGCCGGGATTCGCCGCGACGAAGGCCGTCCAATCGCTCGCGAAGTTGCCGTTGCACGCGCCGGCCGTTCCGCCCGAGCTTTGAATGCCCATGCGCTGCGTCGGCGACTTCATGCACAGGAAACTCGTGCTCGCGCCCCAGGGTTGGATCAGTGCGCCGTTGACGCCGTAGAAGAACAGTCCTTGCTGCTGTCCCTCGACGCCGCTCGCACTGAGCGTGAGGGCGCCCGCACCGCTCGCGTGCGCGGTTCCGCTGGCCCACATTTTCGCGGCGCATCCGTTGGTCGTCGTACCGGAGCTGCAGTAGCTCGCGACGCCGCCGCACTCCAAGCGCGCGATCCAACCCTCGGTGTTGCCTGCGGAATTGGTGCCGGAGCCGACGATGACGCGGCCGTCGGGAGTGATCGCGAGCGCGTAGGTCAGCGTCCACCCGGTCAGGTTCAAGCCGTAGTCCGACACGAGCACGTTGCCCAATTCGCGCATGCCGTTCTGCGCGTCCCAGATGTACGCGCGCCTGCCCGCCGTCGAAAGCGCGTCGCCGACGACGATCGATCCGTCGCGATTGCAACTGCGCGCGTTGCCGTCGTTCACGGCGCCGGGAAGTGCTCCGAGCGATTGCGCGACGCCGTTTTGCCAGCGGCAGGATTCACCGACGTTCCAAGTCGGCGAGGCTGTCGAGCAACTGACGCCGACCTTCACCGACCCGTCGCCGGAGATCGCGAAGCACTGGCTGTAGCTGGAAGTGGGCCCGCCGGCGAGTTGCGGCAAGAGCGTCAGCGTCGTGTCAGTCCAGTAGCACGCCTGGTAGCTGAGACCCGCGAGGCGCACGCGGCCGGAAAGCACGCGACCGTCCTCGCTCGGTTGTCCGTAAGCGCCGCTGTCGTTGCCGAACGGAAGCGGCGTGAGCACACCGTCGTCGATGCGAACGCCTGCGACGTTGCCGTAGCCCGTGATCGTGCCGTCGGTGTTGAAGGCGCTCAGCGTGCGCCCGTTGGCCGACACACCCAAGCAGGCGGAATAGCCCGCCAAGCCGCTCGCGCTCGGAAGCTGCGTCATGACCGTGTCGTCCCAGCGAACGGCGCGATGCACGCTCGCGTTGCGTCCCGTCCCGACCACGATCGAACCGTCGTAGTTCGTCCCGGCCGCGTAGCACTCCACCGGCCCTCCGGCGATGTCGCCGAGGTTGATCAAGACGCCTGCGCGCCAACGAATTGCTTCCTTGCCCGCAGCGCTTTGACTGTGCCCGACCACCGTGCTTCCGTCGGCGCTGACGCCGTAGGCGACGCTCTCGAAAGTACCTCCAGCGAGGTCTCCGATGCCTTGGAACGACTGAGCGCGCGCGACGCCGGCGCAGCAGGCGACGTACAGGAGCACGCGCGCGTTTCGCTCGGAGCCAGTGACGATGGGAGAGCGGGAGAGCTTCATGAGGGCCTCGAATTCAGTGGGTGGGAACGCGAAGTCAACCCCCCGCGACCCTGTTTGATCCGCAGCCGCGCGCAGCCGTTACGGCGCAAGCGCAAGTTGCGCGAAGTCGGGCCGCAGCTCGTGCCGTCGGCACGCACGAGCGCTCCGGCGCTTCGCGCGCTAAGTATCCGAAGCTCGATCTCGCCACGTCGGCTGAGGAGCTTGGCGTGGAGGCCTTACAGCGCCTCGTCGGCAAGAACCACGTCGTGCTCGTCGAGGGAAGGACGGACGCGGACATCTTGTCGGTGCGTCTCCAAACGCTTCGCGCCGCCGAAAAAACGCGGTTTCACGCGGAGCAAGTTCTGTTCATGCAGTGCGGCGGCGTCGACAACTTGGCGTTCAACGCGAATCGTCAGTGCACGACCGCGGCGCAGCTCAAGCGAGCGGTGGTCGCCGACAGTGATCGCTTCGCCCACGAGAGGCCGCGTTCTCTTCCAAGCTCTCGACCGCACGGACTTCGAGACCTACTTGGATGAGCATGCCGTGGAAGTCGAGATTCGCAGGCCGTGCGCCATCCCGGAGTTCGGCCGCGGCGCAGGCCCCTCGCTCTGAAGCAGGGTGAAGAGCAATCGTCCGGCTGCAGCGACGCGCATGAGAGTTGTCGACATCGTGCGGCGCGCTGCTCGTGCCTGCGGGGAGTCCGAGATGACCTGGCAATTCAACGAGTTGGCGACGCGCTTTGGGCTCTAACGCGTGAGGCCGACCGCGCGTTGACGCGGCCGGCCTCGCTCTGTGACGAACTTCGATCTGTCCCCAATCAAGTGAGGGACAGGCTCGGCTCCATTACGGCACGAGCGTGATCTCGAGCGCGTCGGACAAGTTCGTCGACTTCACCGCCGTCGGATCGCGGTACCAGGCTTGCACGTTGAAGTGCGCGCCCGCGGACAGCGGCTGGCCGAGCGCGGTCGGGTGCGTCGACACATACGCCAACAAGTCGAACGCCAACGAGCCGTCGCACGCGCCCAAGGTCCCGCCGGAGTTCACCAACCCAACACGTTGCAGCGGGCTCTTCACGCACATGAAGCTCGTGCTCGTCGAGGCCCACGGCAGCGCGACCGAGCCGTGCACGCCGTAGAAAAACGTCGCGCTCTGCGCGCCTTCGACGCCGCTCGCGTTCACCGTGAAGCCCGACGTCGCGCTCGCGCTCGGCGTACCTGATCCCGCCAACGTCGCCACGCATCCGTGCGTCGACGTCCCCGCCGTGCAGTAGCTCGACACCACGCTGCTGCCGTCGTGCGTCACGAGGCTGAAGTTGTCGATGTACATCCGATCGTCGCCGGGGTTGATGAACATCAGCGACGTGAACGCGTGGTACCAGTGCGTTTCGCCCGACAAACCCGCGACCGTCGCCGCTACTTGGCCGTCCAACGACACGCTGCACGTCTGCGCGTTGTAGTCGAGCCGCGTCACCACGCGGTACCACTGCTCGCGGTTGATCACGACGCCGGTCGCGACCGCTCCCGTCGCGCTCGTGATGTGCAGTTGGTTCGCCGTGTCGAACCACCACTCGAGAATTCCCGAGCCCGGCCCCGGGCCGGATTGCGCTTGGATGCCCCACTCGGAGTTCGTCGTCGCGGCTTGCGCGATGCGCATGTCGAAGGAGATGTCGAGGAACGGCTCGCTCGCCGTGATGTTGATGTCCGTGTTGCGCCGAATGTGCGCGTAGGGAGTCGGCTGACCCGTCGCGTCGATCGACACCGCGCGCGCGCCGCTTTTGGCGAGCGCGGACTCGACGAGGATCTTGCTCAAGATCGGATCGTGGGTCAGGTCGCCGGTCGCGAGCCAACCGTTCTGACCGTTCGAATAAGTCGTGCCGGCCAAGTTGCCGAGCTGGAAGGTCGGTGCTTCGAAGCCCGCGTTGTAGTGGATCGTCTGCGCGCGCGACGGCGACGCGAGGCCTGCGAACACGATGAGGCCGAAGCCGGATGCGGTGGTGAAGGAGCGTTTCATTTGTAGAGCCCGTGGAGTGGGATGAGGCGGCAGGCCTGACTCACCCTAGGTTTCGTGCGGAGTTTGCCGGCCGCTGCGTTCGGCAGAAGATTCGACGCTCGGCGGCCACGCGCACTCCTTCGCTCGGCGGCGGCAGGCTGTTTCAACGATCGAAGTGCAATTCCAGGCAATCTGCGTCGCGCGCGTCGACGCTCGGCACGGTGATGCGCACCGGCGCGCTCTGCGTGCGGCCGTCGCGAGTCCCCACAAGTGCCGTGTAGTCGCCGAGCGGCAAGAAGCACTGCAGCACTTGCGGCGGCTGCGCGCCGAGTTGAAGCGTGAAGCGACCGACGGCGCGGCCGTCGTCGGCGCGTCTGAGCGTGAGGCCGGCGGCGAGGTCGATGTCGTCGGGCAGCGCCGCGAGCTCGATGCGTGTCGAATACGCGCGCTCGAGTGGCGGCGACCAGCGCGCGCTTTGGCGTGACGCAATTTCGAGCGCGTCGCTGTCCACCCACGCGAAGTCCTCGCCCATCGCGTGCACTGCGTAGTTGCCCGGAAGCAGATAGAGGTGCTCGCGCGGGTTGCGCCACAGCGCGAGTTCGGGGCCGCCGCCTGCGTGCGCAAGCGGCGCGCGCGTGAGGCTCGCGGGCGCGAGGCTTTCGAGCGTGACGCTGACGATCGGCGCGGCCGGCGCGGCGCCTTCTGTGAAGCGCAGCTCGCAAACCAATTCTCCTGCAACGGGCAACGTGCAACCGACATCGAGCTCCGCGCCGCTCGCAAGTTCGAAGTCGCCGACGAGTCCGAGCGGCGCGCCTGCTTCGTCGTCGACCCCGCGCGCGAGCAGCAGCGAATAGCGGCCGGCTTGCAACGGGCCGATGCGCATTTCGCCGCTCGACGATGTGAAGCCGGCGTCGGGCAACCACGTCGTCGCTCCGGTGCTCGTCCGACACATGAGGGCGAGCTTGCGCAGCCGCGCCGGAGTTGCGTCGGCACTGCGCAGCGTGCCGCGCAGCCAACTCGTCGGCAGCGCCGCACGCGGCAGGACCAATTGCAGAGTCTGTCCGTCTTGACGCAGCCATTCGCGACGCATCGTCGACCACTGCGGCCAAGCGGGGCCGCGCACTTCGATGCGACGGATTTGTCCGCCGGGAACGGCAAGCGCGAAGGCCCCGTTCGCGTCGGTGCGGCCTTCGTCGGAGTTCGGCGCGAGCGCGTTCTCAGGCGCGCCCATCAAACGCAACTCGTAGTCGGCGAGCGGCGTGTCGGCGTCGTCGCGCAAGGTGCCGCTACAAATCGGAAGCGGGGCGAGAACCAACTCGATCTCGTTCGTGAGATCGCGCAGCGCGTCGAGCGCCAGCTCCGTTGCGCCGTGATCGCGACAGCGCGCGGCGAAGGTCCCGAATCCGAACGGCAAGGTCTCTGCGCGAAAGCGCCCGTCCTTCGCTGTCGTCAAGTAAACGGTTGCGAGCGGCTCGCTGTTGCGCCATGCGACTTCGGCGCCGGCGAGCGGAGCTCCCGCAGAGTCGACGACGCGACCGCACACGATCGCGCTGCTCGACAAGCGCAACACGACCTCGCTTCGCGAGCCGTCCTCGACATCGACGTGCTCACAAAGCGGAGCGAAGCCGACTGCGCGCACGACGACCGGGTGGCGGCCGGGCTCGAGTCCGACAAGGCGCGCTGCGCCCGAAGCGTCGGTGCGTTCTTCGAGCGGCGGCGGAAAAGCGGGCGTGAGGCCTTGCGCCAATTGAGGCGGCGCGCCGTCGACGCTGCGTCCCGCGATCACGCGCGCAAGTCGAAGCGGCGCGCCCGCGGCGTCGCGAACGAGCACGCGAACTTCGCCGCCGCCGCGCGCCGCGATGAGTTCGATACGCGTCGTTCCATCGGCGCTCGCAGTGCGTGGGAGCGGCGTCATCGCGGTGCGGCGATGCTCGCGAGCGAATGCCGCGAGGCTCGCGTTTTCCGGCACGCCTTCGAGCGCAAAGGTTCCGTCGAGGGCCGTGTGCGCGACGACTTGGCCGCGCCGTGAATCGTCGATGTCGCCGAGCCAAACGCCGGCGTCTGCGAGCGCTTCGCCGCGCTCGTCGACGACGCGCCCGCGCACGGAAAGTCCGCCGCCGACGGTTAATTTGCACTCGCTCTGCTGCTCGTCGAGTTCGACGTGAACGCGCCGATCGGTCGACACGCGGAGCGCGACGCCGCTCGGCCGCGGCAAGATCGCGCGCCCGTCGTCGTCGGTGCAAGCGAGTTCGCGGTGCAGCCGCGGATCGGTTCCATCGAGCGGCTCGACGGTGATGCCGACGTGCGGCAGCGGGCTGCCGTCGACGCGCGTCACGAGGACGGTCAAGGTGTCGGGCGCGGCGACGACGCTTCGTTCACTTGATTCGGCAGTGATCTGCGGCGCAATGCTCGCCGCGAGCGCTTCGTTCGCGCTCGCCGACACGCCGGACTCGTCGTGCTCACGCGCCGCCGACAGCGAGGTCGGCAAGATCGCGATGCAAAGCAGCGCGGCCGCCGCGACGAGCAGCGCAGGCCACAGCGACGACGCGCGTGCCGGTCGCCGCAACAACAACAGCAACACCGCCGACATTCCGCGCGGCAGCGAGCGGCGCAAAAGTCCGCGCCCTCGGTGCAAGAGCACGCGCACGCTCGAGCGCGGCATCGCCAAGCGCGTCGCGACTTCGGCCGGCGACAGGCCTTCGAGCAAATGGAGTTCGAGCGGCGCTCGGTAGCGCTCCGGCAGTGTTTGCAGCGCGCTGCGTACGAGAGTCGCCGCTTCCGCCGCGCCGAAGTCGTGACTTTCGAAGGCGCGGCGAAGGCCGACGGCGAGCGCTTCGTCGAGCAGCGCCTTGCGAAGTCGTTCGCGACGAAACGTCGAGCGCCAACGAAAGCGCAGCAAGCCGCGCAACCACGGCAACAACGGACGTCGCGCGTCGTAGCTTTCGCCCGAGCGCAGCACGGACAGCCACAGGTCCTGGACGGCGTCGTCGCTCTGCTCCGCATCAGCGCCCAACTGCCGCGCGAGTCGACGCAGCTCCGGCGACAGACGCACGACGAGCTCCTGCAGCGCGGCGGAATCGCCGGCGACGTGACGCGAAAACAGCGCTTCGAGGGAGGGAGGCCGCGGGACCAAGGTGTTCGATTCTGCGACGCCGTAGCACGAGTCGCGGCGGCGCCTTCGCAAGAAGTGGGGAGGTGACGAGTGCACTATCTCAGGCCAAGCGCGACGGCTACTCAGTCGGCGCGTCGCCGCGATCGGCGAGCGTTTTGTTGCGCTGCGCGAGCGAATCCGCTCGTTCGTTCGCGTGTCTTCACGAGCGCAGCGTCGTTCCTTTGAACACCGAGACTTCGGAGCCAACGGCCAGGAACGCGGAGGCTGGGCGCGCGCTGAGGCTTTCGACGAACTGCGAACCGTAGAGCGCGGCGACATCGCACTCCAAGCGCGACGTCGCGGCGTCGCTGACTTGCCAACGCGGATGCGCGACGCGGTATTCGTGCGTGCGGCCGTCGCGACGACGCGCGTAGCCCCAGTAATGCTCGGCGATGAACTCGACCTCGCTTTCGGGCGCGATGTCGTGCGGAACGCCGGCGCAGGTGAGCTCGATCACGTTGTTCGCGCCGTGCAATTGCCACGAGTACATCACGCGCCGCGCGTGCGCGGCAGGATCGAGCTCGATGCGATGCTGCATCGCAAGCGCGACGTAGTTCTCGCCGTACAGCGCGCGCGCCGTCCACGCGATCGCGGCGCGCGGAACGATCTCCTTCACGAACACGACCGCGCGGCGCACTTCGCCGTTCACCACGCGGCGCACGTAGAAGCGCAAGTTCACTTCTTCGAAGTTGCGATGGAACGGAAGCGCGATGCCGCACACGCGCGTGTCGAGGAACAGGAACCCGACGACGCTCACGAACGTGCGACCGTGCCACGCGTCCAATTCCGTCCCCGCCGGCACGAGCGGGCGCAGGACGCGCGGATCGATCTCGAAATTCAGCATCGCCAAGCTGCGCCAGTGCGCGGTCAAGAAGGGCTTGGCGTGCGGAGTCATGCGTGACGCTCGGCGCACAGGCCGGCGCTTTCGTCGGGCGTGCGCGCGCCACGATAGCCGCCGGCGCGCGCGCGCCTCACGCCGCTTTGCGATCGGTCGGCACCGCCGCTTGCGCGCGGTCGAGCTCGAGCAGCAGCTTGACGTAGGTCTTGTCGTTGATCGCGCCTTTGTCGCGCAGGCGCAGCAGCGTCGTCTCTTGCGCGCCGAGGATCGCACGGCGCACGTCGGTCGAAACCGTGACGCGCGAGAGCGCGCGTCGGCGTTCGTCGGCATCGACGTGTTGCAAGGTCTGCAACTCGTCGACCATCAGCAAACGCAGATGGTGGACCGACAACGGACAGGCCGTTTCGGAGCAGAACGAATCGAGCCGTTCGATGCCGGCCGCGAGCACCGCTTCGCGCGCGCCACGCACTTCGGCGCCGGTGTCCTCGTCGTCGCGAAGGCCGAGCAAGTGGATCAACGGACGCAACGTGAGACCTTGGACCAACAGCGTCGTCAGCACGACGCACAGCGTGCAGGCGATGATCACGCTGCGACCTGGAAACGGTCGGCCGTCGGCGGTGAGCTCCGGCAAGGTCATGGCGGCCGCGAGCGACACGACGCCGCGCACGCCGGCCCATGAGACGAGCAGGGCTTGTTTCCACGACGCGAACTCAGGACGTCCGCGGCGCCAAGGCAACGGAACCAACGCGCCGGGCATGCACCACAGCACGCGCGCGCCGACGACGGCGAGGCTTACGGCGAGCCCCGCGATCAAGAGCTCGCGACCGCCGAAAGTGCTCGCTTCCTCGATCAAACGCGGTGCTTCCAGGCCGATGAACAAGAAGCACAGTCCGTTGATGACGAAGACGATCTGGTCCCACGTCGAGTGCAGTTGAATGCGCGCGCTCGAGTGCAGTTGGTGGATGCGCCAGGCGACGACGAAGCCTGCGACGACAACCGCGAGCAGCGCCGAACACGAGAGTTGCTCGGCCAGCAAGTACGCGAAGTAAGGCGAGATCAGCGACAGCACGAACAGCACTTGCGTGTCGCGCACGAGGCGATTGCCCAAGGCGAAGGCCGCGCCGACGAAGACACCGACCGCGACGCCGAGTCCGGCGACGCGCGCGAAGTGCCAGCCGATGTCGCCAATCGCGAACGAGCCGCTGAGCAGCACGGCGGTCACGACTTGCACGCACACGAGCCCCGTCGCGTCGTTGACGAGGCTCTCGCCGCCGAGCACGGCGGTGATGCGGCGCGGCACGCGCAAGCGCTCGATCACGGCTTGCACAGCGACGGTATCCGTCGGCGAAACGACGGCTCCCAGCAGGAAGCACACCGACCACGGCAAGCCCGGCAGGATCCAGTGCGCGACCAAACCGACGACGAGCGTGGTGAAGACGACCAAGCCGATCGCGAGCATCAAGATCGGCCGCAGCCCGCGGCGGAAGTCGTTCCACGAAGTGTTGAACGCGTCCGTGTAGAGCAGCACCGGCAAGAGCAACGACAAGATCGCGCCGGGCGGCAGCGTCGCGCGCGGCATGCCCGGGATCAGCGCGAAGGCCAAGCCGGCGAGCGCGAGGCCGATCGGGCTGGGGACGCGAGTGCGCTCCGCGACGAGGTGCACCACGCCGAGCAGCGCGAGCAGGATGACGAAGCTCGTGAGGGAAGAATCCACGTCGGGGAAGGCCTGCGGCTCACGCGCTCGGGGAACGCGGCGTGCTCAGCGAAGATCGGCCTCTCGCGGGCACGAAGTTGAAGCGAGCTGCCCGTCGTGCTCGCACACGAGCGCTGCTTCGTGCGCGCCGCGCGGCTTGGCAACGAAACCGACTTCAGCGCGGTTGCGCTACTGCACGGGAATCCAAGTGTTCCCGTCGTTCGCCGTGCTGCCGCTGGTCATCGAAGGCGAGCCCATGTCGCCGGCCAGCGTGTACGCGGCATCGAAGGCCGGAGCGCCGGCGATGCCCGAGTACGCGCCCGCGCCGCGATTCGACATCTGCAGGATCACGCCTTCTTGATTGATGAAGAACACCTTGTTGCCCGTGCGGCCGTTGCTCAGCGGCCAGGCGTAGGCGCAGAAGTACTGCTCGCCGCCGTCGCTGTCGGGGAACGGCGCGGCCGCTTTGCCGCCGCCGCTGTCTTCACCGAGTCCGCCGACAGCGCCGAGTGCCGGGCTGTTGGCGGGCAGGAAAAGTTGGAAGACATAGCCCGAGTGCGTGACGACGCTTTGCGAAACCGAGCCGAGCGAACCCGTCAACGGCGAAGGCGTCAGCTCGTGGACACCGGCGATGCCGGGGGCTGAAACGCCGGCAGCGCTGATGCGCGCCGGAACGCTGCCGGCGAGCTCGCCGAGGTACGCGAACTCAGCTTGTCCGTCACCGTCGGTGTCGATCGAGCCCGCCGCCTGCACCTGCATCTCCGCCGACATCAGCGCGCGCATCGAGCCGATCGCGCTGGTTTCGTTGGCGGCGAGACGTGCGCCCAACAAGCGCGGCATGGCAGCGCTGGCGACGATCGCGATGATCGCGACGACGATGAGTAGTTCGATGATCGTGAAACCACGGCGCGGATGCGATCGCATGCGAATGACCTTTGAGCTCGAGTCGATGGTCGCGTGCGCCTACGCGGAGCGCACTCCGACCGTCATGCAGGCGAGCATCGGCGTGCGCGCGGGCGCGACTGAAACGCACGCGTGGAAACAAGTTCCGGTGCCGTGCGGCACGGCAATCCGGGCGCGCACCGAGCAGCGGCGGGCGAGGCTTCGCGCGGCGTGACGCGCGGTGCAAGCGGCGCCGCCTATCCACCTGCGGGCGCTGCGCGTATGTTCGCCGACTGCGCGCGGCGTCGAGCTCGCGCTCCCCCAGGCACTTTTTTCAGAGGAGTTATCGCGTGAAACCGTTCCTCGCAGGCTTTGCAGTTTTCGCGTTGTCCGTCGCCGCCTCCGCGCAAGTCACCACCATCGGCGTCTTCACCGGAGCCGCGCAGGAGAACTTCGACACCTATCCGCAGGTGGTCGGCACGCTGTGCATACCCAACCGCGTGTTCGGCGCGACCGCCGATATGTGCACGATCGGCGGCGCGTTCTGCCTCACGACCTCGGGTTGGGGCTTCTCGTGTTCGATCTCGAATTACTCGTCACCGCGCTTCTTCGGCAGCATGGGCGGCGCGACCGAGATCATCTTCGACACACCGATCGCGAAGTTCGGCGGCTACTTCGGCACGAACTCGAACGTCGACGACGGCACCATCGAGTTCTACGACGCGGCGGGCGCGTTGATCGCGACGAGCCCCGTCGACGCCGACGCGGATTGCGCGTGGCACTGGAACGGCTACCAGAGCAGCGTCGCGGTCAAGCGCGTCGTCCTGTCGAGCAACTACGGCGGCGGCTTCCTCGACATGGACTCGCTCGAGTGCGACTTCGCGTCGACCGCGCCCACGGTGTACTGCACCGCCGGCACTTCGGTAGCGGGCTGCGTTGCCTCGATCGGCGCCACCGGTAATCCCAACGTCGCGCACAACGCGCCGTGCCAAATCGACGTGACGCTCATGGAGGGCCAGCGCACCGGCGTCGTGTTCTACGGACTGACGCCGTTGATCCAACCTTGGTGTGTCAGCGGCGGCTCGAGCTTCTTGTGCGTCAAGACACCGATCCAGCGCGCCTTCCCGCAAAACTCGGGCGGCACCTTCGGCCAGTGCGACGGCGCGCTCGCACTCGACTGGAACGCCTTCCAAAGTGCCAACCCGACGGCGCTCGGCAATCCCTGGCTCGCAGGCGAAAAGGCCTATGTCCAAGGCTGGTTCCGCGATCCGAGCGCGTGCAAGACGACGAGCTTGTCGGACGCGGTTGAGCTGACCTACCAGCCCTGACATGGACGGACCGGTCGAGCGCTGTTGACGGATTCGTTCTGAGGTGAATTGTCCGAGGCTGGCTACGCGCGAGCGCGGCCAGCCTCGTGTGTTGTTGCGAGCGAGGCGTGAAGACGACTGGTGTCGATTCGAGAGCGAGCGTCGGCGGTCTCGGCACGGGAGTGAACGCGGACGGTGCGCAGAGGCCGGATGAGCCTGAGTGCGGAACCGACGGCGGAAGGCGAGCGGCACGGCGACGAGCGCGAGCGTTTCACTCGAAAAGGCGCGAGGTGACGGAAATGTCACTCAAAAAAAAAACGCTGCTCATGAGCAAGATGCGCGGCGTCGACGCGCTCAGCCCGCTTCGACGTCTCGCGAACGGTTCCTCGCACGACCTATCCCAGGTCAAGCCGTTCATTCCGCTCCAACGGCTGCTCGGAGGTTCGCATGGTCTCTCGCCTCACGCCCCGCGCTATTTCAGGCGGGGTTTTCGCATGTTTCTGGCTGCTGGCCGCATCCGACTCGGCGTCGGCGCAATCGATCTGGCAGGAGTACCGCTCCGGCACTCCGGCAACGCTGCAGCTCGGGCCGCGGCCCGTCGACACGGCGACGACGTTCAACAACAACCGCGCAGCGACTCGCTACGCCGATCCGGCGGGGAACAACAGCGAAGTCATCACGATTTGGGACCTGAACGCGGCCGGCGTGCCCGCCGCGCCGATCGCCTTCTTCGGCGGCGGGACGATGAAGACCGGCAACCGGACGAGCCTGGGCAGCAACCTGTGGCTGGACTACCAGCCCTCGGACCGCATCGAGATGAACAACATTCGCAGCGTCTCGATCGGCTCGGGAAACTCGGGGATGAACCCAGGCTTCGGCGACGATGAGACGTACATTGAGGTCGTGAAGGTTGGAGCCGCCACGCCGACGATGTTTCCTCAATTGGTGATCAGCCCCACTGCAGGCAGCTGGCCCGGCACGCGAGCGGGCCTCGCCAACGATGTCGCTCTGACGCGCGACGGAGCGTGGGCGGTCATCAACAGCAATAATTGGATCCACGTTGTAGAAATCGCCGGCGGCACCGTGCCGACGGATTACGACTTCAACATCGGATCCTTCGACTACAGCGGCACGGATCCGGTTGGGTCGATTCGTCCCTGCACGCCCAACCACGCCGTCGATTCAGTCGCGGTGAGCAACGACCGCGCCGTGGTCACGACGGCGCGGATGAACACCTCGATCGGCGGTTACACGACCTGGGTGTACATCCTGGACCTGAGCGTCGCACCACCGGTGATCGTGTTGGAGCACGAGCTGCTTCCGACGTTTGCGATCGGCGACGGAGACTTCCCACACGACGTCGTGATCACCGTGGACGGCCTGGGCATCGCCGAAATGGCGATCGTCACGACGACCCACACGGTCGCTGCGTTCAACCTCGCGACGAACTCGTTCATGAACGAATTCCCCGACGTGAACGATCGGCGCAGCTACCAGAAACAGGTCGACTCGGTCGAGGCGAACCAGAAGGGCGCTGTCGTGATCTCGGATCACTACGACCCGAGCACCGGCCTCACGCAATGGCGGGTCGACGTGTACGGCGTCAGCATGGTCAGCGGGCTTGTGCCGAGCGCGAGCTACAAGACTCTGCTCTCCAACCAAGGTGAGACCCACGCGCACGACTTGGCGATCCACTTGGAGTACGACAAGGCGATCGTGCGCACGTCGTTCGAAAACATCATCATCCCGAGCGTGTCGAACCCGCCGGTGTTCGCGACCAGCATCGTGTCGCCCAATTCGTCCGACGCTTATGCGTACGAAGGGTTCCGAGGCTTGACGGGCCAGGACGTGTTCAGCTCCGACTCGGTGATGATCGCGCCGCCGGTGAATGGAACGCTGATGGCAGCGACGCTCGGTGGATGGCAGGACGCAAGTTCCATTTGGCACGGCCGCGTCGACGTTATCGATCTCGCGCTGCTGTCGCCGACAGTGACCCAAGTCAGCATCGATTCGAGCGGTGGGCCTACGTTCCCCGGCTGTGTTCCCCTCGACCTCGCAGTTTCGCACGATCACACAGAAGTCGTCGTGCGGAGCGCAGATCCGTTTCCCGACACGGCACCTGCGCTGGGTGCCGACCTAGTTCGAATCTCATTGGCTTCACCTGCGATAACCTTCAGTTACGGCGGCCAGGGCTTCGTGATGGGTTTGGACTCGATTGCGACTCAAGCGAGCGGCGACGTGAACACGTCGAAGCGAGTGCAGAGCATCTCCCACGACCCAATCACGAATATCGGTTACGTCCACATCGCGCATTGACCGCCAAATTCTGACGGCCGCGCGTGCAGAGATCCGACTCGACACGCGCGGCCCGGTCGCCAGGCCAGATGACTGCTTGGAGGCATCGCCATGCTGAATTCCCTGTTTCATGCCGTGATCGACCTGCGCATTTTTGCCGTGGCGATCGCGTCGCTGCTTCTCAACCCCCAAGGAAGCGCTCAATCAAGCTGCACATCGACGCCCGTGGCCGCGCTGTTTCCATCGGATGGCGGCGCTGGCGACGCCGTAGGGATTCGTGTTGCGACCAATGCAGCCGGAGATCGAGTAGTTGTTGCAGGAACCGGGCACAGCCATCTCGGTGTGCAATCCGGTGCCGCATGGGTGATCTCGAGCCCTGGCACGTTGAACTCAATCGAAGTGGAGCTGATGCCGGTTGGCGCAACGGCCGACATGCGTTTCGGTTATTCGCTGGCGACGAACGCCGCAGGCGACATCGTTGTTGTCGGCGCGCCAGGCACGAGTTCGTCTCCGCTGGGACCGCGAGTCTACGTTTACCGGTTCAACGGAACGGCGTGGATCGAAGAGTGGCACGCGAGCAGCACTTATAGAGATCAGCAGGGTTACTGCGTCGCAACGAGTGCGGCAGGCGATCTCATTGCTGCGGGCGCTCCGATGAGGACTGCGGCGCCGGGATCCACGATCTACAACCGTGGCGGCGTCGAGGTGTACAGGCACTTGGCGACGGGCTGGGCGCAAGAGGCCACGGTGCTGCCGTCCGAAGCCGGCGGAAATGACTATGTCGGAAACGTGATTGCGCTTTCATCCGACGGGAACACTCTCGCCATGAGGTCGTTCGGTCACGCGACCCCTTCTCTGAACGGCGTCGTCTACCTGTTCCAGCACAGCGGTACCGGTTGGACGCAGGTCGCGCGCCTTCAGGAACCAGTCGCGTATTCAACAGGCGGATTCGGAATGGCCATCGCTCTGGACACGACGGCGCAGACGATTGCACTCGGTAACGTCTGGGACAGCCGCCTCATGTACTCGCAGGGCGCCGTTTCGATTTTTCGCAAAGGCCCGTCTGGTTGGGGATACGAAACCGCGCTACTGCCTTCGAATCCAATCGTTGGCGGATTGTTCGGCTCTTCCGTTGCGATCAACGCTACCGGCGATCGGCTGCTTTCCGGCGTTCCCGGCCACGTGGGTCCGACCGGCCTCCAACATGGCGCAGTGATCGAGTTTGCGCGAGATGCGACTGGCTGGGTCGCGGCGCCAAGCCAGTTCTCCCCGAACGCTCCCGACCTTGGCGCTTTCGGAAAATCGTTGTCAGTGAGCGCGACTGGCCGTCGTTGGATCATCGGCGAGCCCGGTTCAACGCTGCACGGGACCAACGCGGGCCTCGTGCACATCTTCGAGTCGCCGTGCGTGACGCCGGAGATCTACTGCACCGCGAAGACCAATCGGCTCGGCTGCGTGCCGCAGATCGGTTGGCAGGGGACGCCGAGCGCTTCGTCGCCGAGTGGCTTCGCGA
>CAYHRR010000013.1:0-19537 GCA_964358875.1 uncultured Planctomycetaceae bacterium
GCTTTGCGCGACTCACGCTACGACTCACCGTACGTCGGCGAAGTCCACGCGTGCGCTGAGCGAGCTCCACGGTCGCTACGCGAAGCGAGGCCCACGTTGTTGTCGACACCGCGCGCTTCGTCGTGCTCCATCGACGTGTGCGCGACTCGCTTGGCTGCGTCGAAGTGCATGGCGGTGAGAGCGTCGTGCGGTTCACGAGCCGGCGCAACCCGCGCGGCGGCATTTCAGCGACGCGGAGAGCTCCAACCGCCGCCCATGCGTTTGACGAGCATGCGATCGCCCAGGCGCGGCGCGAGCAGGCTGAGCAAGCCGAGCCAGCGCCACTTCGTCGAGAGGTACAGCTCGGGCTGCGGCTTGCGATCGAGGTCGAGGATCGCCCGCGCGACGCGCGCGGGATCGTCGGCGCCGGCGAGGCTCGGACCGGCGAGCTGTTTCGGATTCGGCTGCGCCGCGAAAAACGCGGTGCGCGTCAAGGTGACGTCGAGCAGGCACACCGCGACGGCGTCCTTGGCCCATTCGATGCGCAGCCCTTCGCCGATCGAGTTGAGCGCGGCCTTGCTCGACGCGTAAACGATCTGCCCCGGCACACCGCGGCGCGCGACGATCGACGAGACGAGCACGACGACCGGCAGTGTGCCCTTGCGCAAGAGCGGCAGCGCCTCGCGCGACAGGTCGATCACAGCGACGACGTTCGTCTCGTACAGCGAACGCACGGTCGCCGAGTCCGTCTCTTCGACCTTGGCGAGATAGCCGTGCCCGGCGTTGTGAACGAGCAGGTCGAGCGCGCCGAAGCTCTCGCCGACGCGCCGCACCGCATCCGTGATCGCGCGCGGATCGCGCAAGTCGCACGGCACGCACAGATGTTCGTCGGCGCGCGGCAACCTCGCGCGCACGCGTTCGAGTTCACTCCCGCGCCGCGCGAGCAACGCCACGCGATAGCCCGCGTTCGCGAGCAACGTCGCCGTCGCTTCGCCGATGCCCGACGAAGCTCCGGTGATCAACGCGCGACGCTGTGTGCTCACGGCAACCCTCGCGAGCGCGATGCGCCGTCGACTCGCAGAATCAGAGTCCGCGTCAGTCGGCGGACCGAATGGATGCCCGCGAATTCGGCGACCCGCGCGCCGGACGCCGGGGGCTTGCTTCGACTTCGACTCGATCGCGATTCCATCCGAGTCGCATGTTACGGACCGTCGACACGAAACCGATTGACCCTGAGCGCGTTCGACTTGAAGAGTGACTCGGCACGGGCAGGTCCGTTCGCGCCGTCGATCTCATGGGCCGAGTCGAATCTCGATGGTCGCATGTGCGATCTCGCCGGCTGCGACGCGCAACGAAGCTGTGCTCGAAGTCATCCCGACGCAGCCTGCTACGTGTTCGATGTGCAGTTCGTATTCACCAGGCAGCAACATTTCCAGGATGTAGGGTGGCTTGAGGATCTCGACGAACTTGTCTGCCGGCGTACCGCCGAATCGTCCGCGAACCAAGAACATGACCCCTCCCAGATACGAACGTCCCAAGTCGTCCCTTACTTCGACTTCGATCGACGCCTGCTCCGGCTCACGCAACGATAGTTCGACGGTCTCATTGCCCTCGATGATGATCGGTGCATGTTCGTCTTTGTGGCGCAACGGTGTCGTGAAGTACCCGTCGTAGGACTCGAACTGGACCTCGTAAAAGCCGCAGGGAATGCCGTCTACTTGGTTCCATCCCGGCTCAACCGCGAACTCGAGAGTGGTGCCCTCGTCGCCAAATAATTTGGTGATGCCGAGCGCACGAGATCGAAATGCCCGGGGCTCGTCGCCGAGCAAATTTTCGATTTTGAAGCGCAGGCTCCCGCGGCATGTGGTTGTGGGAACGAGCATGACCCTCTGCGGTTCGCCCGACGCTCCCGCCGGTATGGCGTTCACAATGGCGTTCGCCGCGGCGTATCCCGGAAGTCCTACTGCGTAGAGAACACCTGAGACGATCTCGCCTGGTGCGTGCGGAATCGTGCCCACGCTTCGGTACCAGCTGTAATGCATCCATGGACTTCGCGGGGATCGTGCTGACGAAGCGCGGTGCTCGGCCAGTTCGATCTCGAGCCATCGGGACACAAGTGGTTCCAGGCCGACGTCATCGCCGTCCCAGCCAAATCCCGTGTGGAACAGCCCGGGTGCGACCTTGGGTTCACCGCCTGTGGAATCCGTGAGTTCGACTTCAGTCCTCCAGAGCGGCGCGAGCACAAGTGTCGTCTCAGATTGCTCCAGATCGGTCGGCGCCGCCTTGCGGTTCATGCACACTCCGCCGGCACCGACGGCGGTAAGTGTGTAGTTGCCGCGCCCTCTTTCGACGTGGAATTCAAAGTCGCCCTGCGCATCCGTATCACAGCGCAACAGAGTCGGTGCGCCTTGCGTGGCGGCGAGCGCAAGCACCTGGCTTGCATCCGGAACGTAGCCCGCAGGCCACGCCAGCACCATGCAACCTGCGCCGACCGCTCCCCCGGTCGGCCACACAACATGTCCCCGGATTGTCGTTGCAGGCCGGAGCCGTATCACGGACTCGTCACCGGCAACTTCTTGGGCATCGACCCTGATTCGCTCCGTCAGGAACCCCGGGGCGTCCGCCTCGTATTCGACGATGCCGGTCTCCGGGAGCGAGACACCGGTGCGACCCGTTATGTCCGTGTACCACTCCGCGATACTTAGCCCTCCGTCGGTAGCGAGGCGCACGACGCGCGCGTGATGAACCGGTCGGTTGTTGTCGTCGAGCACTCGGATGACGAGCGACGCCTTCGACTCGATTCGACCGACAACCGTTGCTGCAAGCGGCGGCTCCGTGTCCCGTGTCGACGCCTCCGCATCGGAATCTCGAGTTCGCTCCACGGACGCGCGCGCGTCAGAATTTGTCCTGGTGCCCGACGTGCGGAGGCCGGCGACAATGAGCATCGCTGCGACGAGTAGCACTGCAGCTGCGACAAGCCACCAAACTGTCTTCGACCGCGCTCGATGCAACGACATGATTCGGGGCCTTCGTTGCATGACCGGCTTAGTGAGGAATCGGGTCGCAGGAGACCTGTGCCTCTGTCGTTCCCGTGTTCAGCGTGCAGATGCCGGGCGTGCCGCACGAAGGGCAGTCACCCTTTTTTGCAGGTTCCCACTTTGCTGGGTCGCCTGCACTTGGACGAAGGATGACGTTGCAGCATGTCTCCACGTCGTCGTTCTTGCACCCGCAGTGCTTGAAATTGCCGGTCGCGTCGGAGGCATTTCGCGTTGCACAGTTGTCTGGTGTCGCGCAGTCGCCGGTGCAGTCGAGTGTCCAACGTTCACCTTCGGGTTTGACGGCGCTGCTTCCCCTGCAGTCCTCAAGAGTCCTGTTGACGGCGAACAGCAGGAGCACGCCCACAACCGAACCGACAAGTAGATGTGTCATCGGAGTTTCCTTCTGCGAAGTGCGCCCCTTGTCGCTGCGTCGAATTGGCACCGCGTGAATGGGCTTCACTTGGCTTGGGCAACACTAGTTACCGCGCGCGGTCTCGCAACCTACCGCTCGGTACGATTTGGCTCGCGAACTCGACAGCTTGCGTTGACGGCAGTGTATTTGGTGGCGGAGGTCCGTGCTTCACTCGTGCGCGACACCGGGACTTGTCGGCGCGACAAGTCGCCAGCCGTAGCCGCGAATCGTCTCCAACCGCGTCGTGCTCGATCGGCGTAGTGCGTCGCGCAACTTGCCGGCGAGGCGGTCCGTGCGGTTGCGGGTCGCGTGGCTGGGCTCGTTCCAGAGTGCGCGGCTCACCGCTTCACGACCGATCGGTTCCCCGCGCACCTTCAGGAGCAGCACGAGCAACCGTAGTTCCATGAGGCTCAGTTCGAGCGGGCCGCGCGGCGTGTGTACGCCGAGCGGTTCGAAGCGCAGCCGCAAATCATGGAAGCACCGTTCCGCGTCCCCATCGCCGAAGGCGGCGGTGCCTTGCGTGGCAAAGCGGTCGGTGGGAGCTGTCGGTGGGAGCTGTCGGTGGGCACGGATGGGTCCTCGCAAATTGGATGGGCGCCACGAGCACTTCCGGCGCCTCGAAAATCGCGTGCAGCGTTCGTGTCGCAACGGCCTTCCGCAGTCGCAAGATTCCGAGAAAAATCTCGGCGCGCGCTCGACGTGCCCTCAGCGCCGCTCCCAGCTGAACTCGCGCCACCCTCACCGTGTCCCGTCGGGTGCGGCGCGCCTACGCGGTTCGTCGTACCGCGCTCGTCACTGCACACCGCGCTTCGCGTCGAGTCCGCGACTTACCGCTCGAGCGTGTGCCGATCCTCTCGCGCGCAAAGCACAAGTCGCCGTGCGTCGACTCCCCGCGACGCACGAGGTCGCCCCCGATCGCTCGGCTTCGTACTACCTCGCGCGCCGCAGTCGCGCGAAGTAGCCGCCGTCGATCGGGCCGGCGCCGCGCTGTTGCGTCGTGTCGAGTCCCGGAAGCGCTTCCGCGTCTTCTTCGAGCGACCAGCCTGCGTGCGCGGCGAGGAAGGCGTCGACGGCGCGACGGTTTTCGTCGGAGTCGAGCGCGCAGGTTGACCACACGATCCGGCCGCCGGGTTTGACGAAGCTCGCGCCGCGCTCGAACAAACGCGTTTGGAGCGCGACGAGTTCCGTCTTGGTCTTCGGGCTGAAACGCCAGCGCGCTTCCGGTCGCTGCGCGAGCACGCCGGTGTTCGAGCACGGCGCGTCGACGAGCACACCGTCGAACTTGCGCTCGCCGAGCGCTGCGCCGCCGTCGCTGCAAACGAGCTCGACCTGCTCGCGCAACTTCAAGCGTTCGAGCGTCGACGCGACGCGCGCGAGTTTTTCTTCGCTGACGTCGCAGGCGACGACGCGCGCGCCGCCTTGCGCGAGGACGGCCGTCTTGCCGCCCGGCGCGGCGCACAGATCGAGCAACTCCTCGCCTTCGCGCGCTTCCATGGCTTCGGCGGCACGCAACGCGCTCTCGCCTTGGATCGTCGCGCGGCCCTCGACGAAGGCCGCGCTCGACGAAACAGCTTCGGCGTCGCTCGCGGATGCCAGCAGCACTGTGTCGTGCACTCCGGGCCGCGTCTCGATGCCCGCGAGTTCGGCGGCGAGCGCCTCGCGCGTTCCGGTGACGACGCGCACCGACAAGGGCGGCTCCTCGAGCGCGAAACGCGCCAAACCGAAGGCGCGCTCTTCGCCGAAGCGCGCGACGAAGCGCTTCAACAGCGGCGCCGGCATCGACAAGGCGTCCTCGGCCCACAACAACGGATGCACGGCCGGGTCCTGGAACACCGCGTCGCGCATGTGTGCATTGCGCAGTTCGAGATCGCGCCGCGGATCGCCGAGCCGGCCCTGTTGAAGCTGCTCGTAGGCGGCGACGATCACTTCGCGCGCGATGCGCACCTTCGACGGCCCGAGCGTGCGACGCACCGCGTCGAGGCACTCCGAACGCACGGCGTGTTCGGGGATCTTGTCCATGAACAGGATCTGCACGAGCGCGACGTGCAAGTGCGTGGCGAGCTCGGCGTTCAAGTTCGCAGGCGCGATGTGGCGCAGCACCGCGCGCAAAGTCGTGCGACGACGGACCTCGGTGCCGATGATGCGGCGCAGCAGCGCGCGGTCGAGGGCCGCGACGTGATGCGCGTCCGCCACGCGATCGACGTCACGCAACGGCGTCGACGAGCCCGAACGCAAGATGTGCCAGGCCGTCAAACGAGTCATGTCGTGCTTCCCATCTGTTCACCGACCGCAATGCGCGCGCCGCGCAAAAATTCCGCGCCGCCCATCGCGCGCTTGCCGGCGGGCACGAGCGCGACGAGTTCGAGGGCGTCGCTGCCGCAGGCGACGACGAAACGATCCTTGGCTTCGAGCACGACGCCCGGCGTTCCGCTCGCTGCAACGACGCGCGCCGCGCTCACCGTGAGCTCGCGGCCCTTGGCGTCGCGAAAGCGCGCGCCCGGCCACGGATTCAGCGCGCGCACTTGCCGCTCGATTTCGGTCGCGCTCTTCGACCAAACGATCGCGCCTTGCTCCTTCTTCAACTTGCGCGCAAAGGTCGCCTTCGAAGCGTCTTGCGGCGTGAACACGGCGCTACCGCTCTCCAGCAAGTCGAGTGCGTCGACGAGCGCCTCAGCGCCGAGCAGCGCGAGCGCGTCGAACAACTCACCTGACGTCTCGTGCGGCCCGATGGCGCGCTCGCGAGCGAGCAACACATCGCCTTCGTCGAGCGCGAGCACGATGCGTTGGATCGACACGCCCGTCACCGCATCGCCGGCGAGCAACGCGGCCTGGATCGGCGACGCGCCGCGCCAGCGCGGCAGCAACGATCCGTGCACGTTCAACGCGCCGTGCGGCGCGAGTTCCAGCAGCGTGCTCTTCATGATCACGCCGTAGCTCGCGACGACGAGCACCTCCGGCGCCAGCGAGCGCAACGCGGCCAAGAATTCGGCGCTGTGCGGGTTCTCGGGCTGCAGCACGTCGATCTGCGCCGCGCGCGCGCTCGCGACCAGCGCCGACTCCTCAACTTCACGGCCGCGCCCCTTGGGTTTGTCGGGCAACGTCACCAAAGCAAGCGGCCGGTGTCGCGAGCGCGCGAGGCGCTCGAACACCGGCGTCGCGAAGGGCGGCGAGCCGAGGAAGACCGTCCTCAAATCAGATCTTCGACAGGACCGTCTGCTTGAACTTCTCGTACGGCTGGCTGCCGACGCTCTGATGCACGACCTCGCCCTTCTTGATGATCAGAAAGGTCGGGATCGCCGTGATGCCGTAGCGCGCGGGCACCTCGGGGTTGTCCTCGGTGTTGAGCTTGACCACCTTCAACTTGCCGGTCATTTCCTCGGCGAGCTTGTCGACGTAGGGCGACATCGCCTTGCAGGGTTGACACCACGTCGCCCAGAAATCGACGAGTACGGGCGTTTCGCTTTGGAGGACGGCGCTGTCCCAAAGACTGTCGGTGACGTCGGCGGCTTTGCTCATCGAAGGGGCTCCTGAAACTCAACGGGGATGAATCGAGGCAGAGAATATGGAGCGTGGAGGCGCGGTCGTCCACTACGCGCTCGTGCGGTAGGCTCGCGCGCATGGATTGGAGAGTGAGTTCGGCGCTCGCACTTGTGCTGTGCGGAGCCTGCGCGACGCCGCGCGCGTTCACCGGCATCGAAGCCGACGTTCCGCGCAGCAGTGAGGACGTGCGCCGCGCCGTCGAGCGCAATTGGGATCCCTACCGCCGCCTCGCCACGGCGACGGGACCCACCGTGCGCCAGAACGACGAGCTGCGCTGGTCGTTGGCCTGCAGCCGCGCGGGCGACGAGCCGGAAGTGATCGAGCTCGTGTGCGCCTGGCGCGGCGAGTCCTGGCGCTTCCTCGAATCCGCCTTCGACATCGAAGGGCGGCGCTACGACCTGCGCGTCGTCGATCGCTCCGTCTCGGATGCGGCGCGCGTCGTCGAAGAGTTGCGCGTGCGCCTGCCGCGCGCAGTGCTCGACACGCGCAGCGACGGACCGCTGAAACTGCGCCTGTTCGGCACCAAGGGGCAGGTCGATGTCGAAGTGCCGCGCGCGTACGTCACCGGCTTCCTCGCGGCGCTCGCTCAGCGCTGATCGAAGCGCACGCCGCGACCGGTCCAAGTCGCGGGCGTGAGTTCCTTGTTCCATGCGTTCGTGCCGAGGGCGAGTTCGACGACGTCGGTGACGAAACGATCCACGCCGTTGCCGATGCCGGGGTGCACGATGATGCGATAGTGACCCGCTCGCCGCGTGCGCAGCGTGAAATGACCCGTGGTGTCGATCGGCGCGACCGTCGGATTGAGCGCGAGCGGCGCTTCTAGGAACAGCTCCGCGTAGCCGCTGTTGACCAGCACGCCGATCTTCAGCTGGGCTTCGAGCGTGCAGAACGTGTCCGCAGCGAGATCGAGCTCGACATGCGCGGTCGAATCGGCCACGACATCGAACAACCACGGCACGTCGAAGCAACGCTTCGCAACCAGCGGATCGAGCCCGACGGCTGCCGGGTTCGAGACCATCACGCGCACCATCCAGGGACCCGCGCCGAGGGAGTCGACACTCCAGCGGCCTTCGACGTCGGCTTGGACCTTGAACGACGTACCCAGAGCGCTCGTGACGGCGTCGAGGCGCTTGCGAAACACCTCGACGACCAAACCTTGCGCGTGGCGATCAGACGGCAACAGAAGCCGTCCTTCGAGCGTTGCGCCGACGCTCAGCGAAACCTCGATGGGCGCGTTGTAATCGCGCACAGGTCCAGCGAATCCCTCGGCAAAGCCGGGCGCCCAGGCGTGCACGTAGAACTCCGGCGGCGGGAAATCGAAGGCGTAGCGAAAGCTGCCGGACTCGTCGGTCTGCGCGCTGTTGCGACCTGAGGCGGTGTACAGCCCGCTCCAGTAACCGCCGAAGAGCTGCTCGCCGAATCGATTCGGTTCGCGCCGCACCAGCTCGACGGTTGCGCCGGGCACGGACACACCCTCGAACAGCACGCGCCCGCACAACGCGGGTCTGGGGAACAACGTGATGCGCAGCGCCTGCGTCGGCGCGCGCTCGGGAAGAACGACAGGCGCGGGTGCCTTGAAGCGCTCAGTGCGAATCTCGAGCGTCGCTCGGCCGTCCGGCACGTGCAGCGTGGCGCGGCCGCCGGGTCGCGCCTGAATCGCCTCGGGAACGGACGACTGCGACGACGGCGACTGAAGGACCAGCAGCCAACCGAACTCCTCGATCGGCGCGCCCTCGCGATCGACGACCTGGATCTCGATGTTGCGCTGCTCGACGCGCGCGCTTGCGTACGCGAACACGGCGCTGCAGAACAGCGCCAACAGCAACGCGGCAAGCCGTCGCGCGGACATGCAGGGACTCCGGAGAACGAAGACGTGTGGACGTAGCGCGGCGGATTGCACGCTGCCGAACTCGCGCACCGGATTGCCCTTCGAAACAGCCTTCGAATTGAGCGCGCGCACCGACGTCACCCTGCAGCAGGCTCGTCTTCGAGCGACGTCTCGTCGAGCGCGTCGGCGGCCGGCGCGGCCTGCTCCGCTGCTGTTGCAGCGTCGGTCGCTGCCTGCGCTGCGGTCTCGTCGGGCGTCTTCTCGTCGTCGAACTCGGTCAGCTTCACGATCTGATCGATGTCGTCGCCGAGGTCGTCGCGCAGCACGACGGTGATGTCGTCCGTCGCGGTTTCCTGCTCGGCGCGCACGACGCCGATCTTCACCAGCTCGAGCAACGCGCAGAACGTGCCGATCATCGCGCGCTTGGAGAGCGCGCCGTCTTCGATCGACGACTCGACCATGGCGCGCAGCGACACGCGGCGTTGCTTGCGCATCGTGTTGACCAGCCGCTCGACGTAGAAGCGCAGCGGTCGCTCGTCGGCCGTGATCACCATCTGCTTGTTGGCCAGCGTTTCGCGCATCAAGCGCGAGAAGGCGGCCATCAAGTCCCACTGCGAGAGCTCGTCGAGATCCAGCGACGAGGCGCTCTCCGGCGAGGGCACGAAGCCGTGTTCGTGGATGCGCGTGCGCGCTTCGAAGCGCTCGCCGAGTTCGCGCGAGGCTTGTTTGAAGTGGCGGTACTCGATCAGGCGTTGGATCAACTCGTCGCGCGGGTCGAGCTCCTCGGCGAGGTTGATGTCGTCGTTGGGCAGCAGCGAACGCGACTTGATCGCCATCAACGTCGCAGCCATCACCAGGAAGTCGGCGGCGAGCTCGATGTCGATCTCGCGCAGGTCCTTGAGGTACTTCAGGTAGCCGTCGATGACGCGCGTGATCTCGATCTCGTGGATCTCGACCTCCTGCTCGCGCACCAAGTGCAAGAGCAGGTCGAGCGGCCCGTTGAAGACCTGATCGAGCTTGACGGTGTAGTCGCGCGTCACCATGGCGTCATTGTGCCCGTGCCGGCGCGAGCTCGCATCACCACGTTCCGCCGGTCATGAAATCGAGCGAGCGATTCAGCTGACCGAGGAACGCGTACATGGGCTCGAGGATGGCGGGAACGTTGCGCATGAGGAGCACGAAACCGAACACGAGCAACAGACCGAACCGTTCGATGTAGACGTAAGGCTCGCGCACTCCAGGCGGCAGCAACCAGGCCATCACGCGTGACCCATCGAGCGGCGGGATGGGCAGCATGTTGAACACCGCCAACCAGAGATTGGCGGACACCGCCGCGGCGAGCACTCTCGGCAAGAGCACGCGCGGGCTCATGTCACCGAGATGGACGGCGACCTTCCAGCCGAACATGAAGACGATGGCGAGCACGAGGTTCGTCAACGGCCCGGCAATCGCTACGAGCATCATGTCGCGCAGCGGGTGGCGCAGCCGGTGATAGCTGACGGGGACCGGCTTCGCACCGCCGAAGACTGGGGCTCCCGAGACGGCCAACATCAGCGGCAAGATCACCGTCATGAACGGATCGATGCTCGCGATCGGGTTGAGCGTGATGCGGCCCAAGTCCTTGGCCGTCGCGTCGCCGCCCTTCCCAGCGACCCCGGCGTGCGCCCCCGCGTGCAGGCGCCGCGAAATGATCACGAAGATCACCACGAAGGCGACCTCGACGTAATCGGTGCGCTGAGCGAGCGCGACCGGCGCCAGGGCGAGCACGCAGGCCGAACCCGCCAGGGTCGTGGAACAGCGGGAAAACCAGGTGCGCAGGGCGAACATCGGCGGGACCGGCAAAGGGCGGGACTTATAGCACAGCCCGGCGCGCTCGCACGGCGTCGGCTATCCTCCGCCGCTCCGTCGCCGCGACGTTCGGGCGGGGTAGACCACGTCCGATGAACGCCCAAGCCACGATGAACAAGCTCGCCCTGGAGCGCCTGAGCCGAGCCCGCGAAGTGATCCGCGCCGAGGCGCGCACGATCGCCGGGCTCGAGCAGCACCTCGACCAACGCTTCGTCACCGCCATCGACATCCTGCTCGCCTGCAAGGGCAAGGTCGTGTGTACCGGCATGGGCAAGGCAGGACTGATCGCGCAAAAGATCAGCGCGACGCTGGCCTCGACCGGCACCGACTCCATCTACCTGCACCCCGGCGAAGCGTTGCACGGCGACATCGGCCGCATCCGCTCGGGCGACGTGCTGCTGGCCTTGTCGAATTCGGGCGAGACGGCCGAGGTCAAGCTGGTCATCCCCGTCGCGCGCAAGATCGGCGCCAAGGTGATCACGATGACCGGCGCGGCGCAGTCGAGCCTGGCCGTGCTCGCCGATTGCGTGCTCGACATCGGCAACGTCGACGAGGCCTGCCCGCTCGGCCTCGCCCCCACCGCGAGCACCTCGGCCCTGCTCGCGCTCGGCGACGCGCTGGCGATGGTGCTGCTCGCCGAACGCGACTTCGGCCGCGAGGACTACGCGCTGTTCCATCCCGCCGGTTCGCTCGGCCGCAAGCTGCTACGTGTCAGCGAAGTCATGCGCCGCAATCGCGAACTGCCGCTGGTGCGCTCGGGCGAGTCGTTGTCGTCCGCGTTGCAGACCATGGGGCACACGCCGGGCAAGCCCGGTGCTGCGTTGATCATCGCGCCCGACGGCACCTTGGCCGGCATCTTCACCGACGGCGATCTGCGGCGCTTGATCACCGAGAGCGGCGGCGTGCAGCGCGCCGATCCGATCGACGTGTACATGACGCGCGATCCCAAGTGCGTGCACTCCGAGCAGCTCGTCGAAGAAGCCGAGCGACTGCTGCGCGAGTTCCGCATCGACCAAATCCCCGTGATCGACGACGCGCGCCGTCCGGTGGGCCTGCTCGACGTGCAAGACATCCTCGACACGCGCCTGTAACTTGGCCCCCTCGATGAGGGGCAACGCGTGAAGGAAGAGGGCCTCGAGCCGCGCATCGCCGAGCTCTTGCGCCCGGTGCGATTGGTCGCGCTCGACGTCGACGGCACGCTGACCGACGGCGGCGTGTACGTCACCGAGGACGGCGAAGCGACGCGCTATTTCGTGATCGACGGTTGGGGCATCAAGACGCTGCAACAGCACCGCGTCGAGGTCGCCTTCATCTCGGGTCGCAAGTCCAAGTCCGCCGAACGACGCGCGCGCGACTTGGGCGTCGGCGAGTGCCACCTCGGCGTAGCGAGCAAAGACGTCGTGCTGCGCGAGATCCAACAGCGCCTCGCGATCGAGCGTCGCGAGACCGTTGCGATGGGCGACGACTTGCCCGACCTCGCGCTGCAAGCCGGCTCGGGCTGCTTCGTAGCTCCGGCGAACGCGCGTGCGGAGATCATGGCGCGCGCCGATTTCGTCACGCGGGCCGCCGGCGGCGCCGGTGCCGTGCGCGAACTCGCCGAACTGATCTTGCGCGCCCAAGGACGCTGGCAAGCAGTCGTCAGCGCGTACGGGGGATGAGGCGCGTCGTCATTTTCGTCGTGGCGCTCGCGCTCGGCGCGAGCCTGCTGTGGTGGTTCGCGCGGCGCTCCAAACCGGCGCTGCCGCTCACCGAAGGCGCCGCGCGCGAGCCGCTCGCGCCGATCACTCCGCAACGCGGCGAGCTGACGACGGTGACCGACACGCACGGCAAACCGTCGCAGTTCGCCTTGTCGGGTCCCTTCGAGGACTACTCGAAGGACGACTCGCGCCCTGATCTGCCGCTGAAATACCACTTCGCCGCCGGCGACAGCCGCACGCTCGGTGAAGGCGGCGTCGACTTCAGCGACGTGCTGCTCGAACAGTTTTCGCCCGAGACGCACGCCAAGGAAGTCGTCGTCGTCGCGCAACTCGCGCGCGCGCGCATCACGCAACACGCCAATGGGCCGGTGAAACTCGACGAGGGTTATCCGATCACGCTGCGCGAGACGGTCATCAACTATGAAGTCGGTTCGCGCTTCGCTCCGGTGACCTTGCGCGTGCCGACGCTCGAAGCCGTGCTCGGGCTCGAAAGCGGCACGTCGAAGGACGACGTCACGGTCGAGGGTCGCGGCTTGAGCGCGCGCGGCAAGGGGCTGTCGATCGACGGACGCAGCGAGAGCCTGCGCTTGCTCGTCGATCCGAGCGCGACGGTGCAGATCGACGAAAAGCAGAGCGCCGCGCTTTCGTCGCACGGCGAACTCGCGATCCGCTCGCGGCCCGATCTCGGACCCGAGATCGCGGAAATCGAAGCTCGCGAAGGCGCGCGGCTCGTGCTCAGCGGCGACGAGCCCTTCGCGCTCGACGCCGACATCGTGCGCTTGTTCGGGCGTGTCGAACGCGGCGAGCCTTCGCGTTTCGTCCCGACGCGCGGCGAAGCCGAGGGCCATGTGCGCCTCGTGCCGCGCGAAGGTGTCTTCGTCGGCGAGCGCGCGCTGGTCGAGTTCGACGCCACGGGAAAACTCGCGCGCGCGGCGCTCGACGGCGCGCCGCAGCTCGAACTCGTGTTGCGCGGCACTGCGCTCGCGAATTTGCCGCCCGAGATGTTGGTCGAGGGCGAAACCCTGACCGTGCAACTGAGCGGCGCCGGTCCGCTCGAGCTGTTCTACACGGACGGCGAGCGCTTTCTGTTCACCGGACCCGCGCGCCTCGAACTGCCGTCGCTCGCGGCGACCTTGGAGTGCAACGCTTCGATCGCCGGCGCCCTCGATGACGACGGCCGCTTCCACGAACTCGTCGCCGACGGCGACGTGCGCTTCCGGCACGAGCTACTCACGCTGTCGACGACCACGCTGACGATCATTTTGTTCCTCGACACGCTGGGCAAGGACGCCGCGCGCTTGACCTCGAGCGGAGCGACGCGCATCGACGGAGCGCTGGCCGACGCGAGCCCGATCGCACTCGAAGCGCGCGGTGGTCTGGTGTTCGAGCGTCGTCGCAGCAACTTCTTCGTGCCGCGCGCGAACGACTTCACGCTCGACCTCGGCGGTGCCGAGCCGCTGCACGCGAGCGCCGAGGTGCTGCACGACTTCGACGCGGAGCTCTCGACGTTCATCGCCGAAGGGCGCGTCGAACTCGTCAACGCCGAAGGACGCGGACGCGGCGAGCGTTTGGAAGCCTGGGGGCGCGAACGCGGCGAGCTCTCGGGCTTGCCGAACGCCCCGGCGCGTTTCGAATTCGCCCAAGGCGAGTTCGAGGCGCAATTCGTCGAGCTGCACTCGAATTTGATGCACGCGCGCGGCGACGCGCACGCGCACGTCGTGCTCGACGGACTCGATTACGACCTGGCCTCGCGCTGGGTCGTCGTCGAGCGGCGCGCGGCGCTCGAAGATCAAACCGATGCGCACGATGTCGCCATCGACGCCGGCGGCGGCGTGGTCGCGACGTTGCTCGAGCTGGGACAGCGCGTCGTGATCGACTCCGAGCGCTTCCACGCGCTGGCTGACGAGGTCGAAGATCTCGACGGCAAACGCGAGTACGCGCCGACGCTCGCGGTCGCCGCCGGTGACGTGCACTTCGAACTCGTGCAAGAAGCGACGCTCGTCGGCGACGGTGAGCGGCTCGAGCTGTACGCGGACGGCAGCGGGCGCTTGTTGCCGGCGCGCGGCGAACGCGTGCACTTGCGCGGCGATTTACCCGGTGGAAAGCAGCGTTTTCGGCTCTCCGCCGAGCAAGTCGACTTCGCCGGCGAGCGCTTGACCGCGCTCGGACCCGTCGCCGACATCGAGGGTCTCGAACTCGCTTGGTCGAGCGGCGCGACGGATCTCGATGCGCGCAAACTGCGCGCCGTCGCCGGCTACCTCACCTGCGATCGCTCGTCGATCTTGCTCAACGACGGCGTGTACCTCGGCGGCAAGACAGCGGACCTCGAAGATTGGTCGCTCGACGCCGAACACGTGCAGTTGCAGAGCGCGCCGATCGAAGGCGACGTGTCCGCCGCCGAGCTCGTGACGCTCGTGCAGGATCTCGTCGCCTGGGGCGGATTCACGGCGCGCCTGGGCACGCTTGGTTTGGTGCGCGGCGGCGTGCTCGAACTGTCGAATTCGCACCGCTCACTGTCGATCCAAGGCGATCCGACCTCGCCGCTGACGCGCGACGCCGTCATCGATCGCGCGGGCACCGTGTGGGCTTCGCCGCGTTTCGACATCGCGCTCGACACCGGTTACTTGCGCAGCGATGCCGGCCGCGCGAGCTCGGCGGATCCCGGCGCGCCGGACAGTTGGACACTGCAGTACGACGCGCTCGAGCCGCTGCCGATGGGCGATCAGACCGTGCTCGCGCTGCGCCAACCGGTGTGGACCAATGGTGACGCCGAAGTGCGCGCGAACTGGGCCATGCTGTGGCTCGACGCTGCCGAATGGCGCAAGGCGACGGCGCTCGGCAGTTCGCGCGACAAGACGCGACGCCCCGATCCCGACGCGCCGCGGCGCTCGCGTGGACCGCGCAGCATGTTCGGCAAGCTGAACCTCGACGCGATCGGTCCGTGGCTGCACGAGCTGTACCTCGACGGCAACGTCGAATACCGCGTGCACGGCGAACGCAAGGCTGCCGGTGAGGGCATGTACCTCGACCTCGTCGAGGGCAACGGTTGGTTGCTCAAGTTCGTCGTCGACGTCGACTTCCCGATCTTCGGGCGCACCTACCAACTCAAGGTGCAGGCCGAGTGGATGCGCCCGTCGCTCGACGGCACGTTGCTGGCCAACGGAGCCGTCGCGACGACCTGTGCTCACGACGTGCCGCACTTCGTGATCAAGATCGGCAGCTTCACCGTCGCGCCGCGCTTCAAGGACGAGATCGTCGTCGACAAGCGCACCGGCGAGGAACACAGCGTGCGCAAGCGCGACGGTTGGGACCTGTCGCTCGACGACAACTCGATTCAGTTCATCGGCGCGCTCGCGCTGCCCCTGCCGCGCATCGCCGGCCCGATGAACAACGATTTCGAGTTCGACAAGGACGCCTTCACCGTCGGCAATTTCCGTTTGCCGTCCTTCGGCCAAGATTCGAAGTTCGGGACGTTCATCTCGGCCAGCGTGACGCGCGACATCGGCTATCTCGGCCGGCAGTTCCATCTGCTCTTGAATCGCCTGTTCGCGCCGAACATGCGCTTCCCCGACATCCAAGGTTCGACGCGCACGCACGTCGACCTCAACAACCGCGGCCTGGTCGTCGGCACGGAGAGCACCTTCGAAGCGCCGGGCAAGTACCGCTGGTCGGTGGTGTTCGACGCGATCTACGACCACGGCGAGGATCACGGCCTCGTGCGCGTCGACCGCGACGATCGCAGCGACTTCCGCGGTTGGTTCCACTCGCGCGGCCGCTACTTGCTCGGCCCGGACGAGTGGATCGACGCGGTGATCTCCAAGCAGACCGACCCGGGTGTGCAGTCGGAGTTCTTCGAAGGTGACTACCTGCGCTACGCCGAGCGCGAGACCTACCTGCACTGGCGCCGCGCGCAGGACGAGTACTTTTGGAGCGCAACGGTCGAGGGCCGCCTCGAGGATTTCCGCACGGAAGTCGTCGAGGCGCCGTCGATCAACGTGTTCAAGGGGCGCTCCGAGATCGGTGAGATCGCGGGACACGCGTTGGTCCAGAGCAGTCACTTGAGCATCGAGCGGCTCGCTCGTTTCGACGGCGATCCGCTGTACGAAGCGCCCTTTGTCGACGGACTCGGCGACCGCAGCGTGCTGCGCTTCGATGCCCTCGAGCGCGTCGAAGCGCCGCTCTCGACCGGCGTGTTCGGCAGTCGGATCACACCCTTCGTCGTCGCGCGCGCGACCGGTTGGAGCGAGAACGCCGACGAGGACTCGCGCGCGGCGCGTGCGGCGTTGATCGCCGGCGTGCAGCTTTCGACGACGTTCTGGAAGAGCTTCGCCGGCGGCGCACGCCATGTGTGGTCACCGTCGATCTCGTACCGCGGCGACCTCGTGCACGTCGACGGCGGCGATCCGGTCGTGTTCTTCGATGCCGGCGACGTGCCGATCGAAGGGCGCTTCCTCGATCTCGCGCTGCGTTCACGTTGGGAGAACCGCGAGCTGAAGAGCGACCTCGACATCGAGCTCGTGCAGACTCACGCCGACGGCGTCGACGCGAATCAACCCGACGGCTGGCTGCCGCTCGCAGCGCGCGGCACGTGGCTGTCGATGATCAGCGGCATGCCCTTCGGCGTCACGCACGACGCGCGCTACGACACGGGCAGCGGCGACATCGATTACTCGCGCACGTTCCTCGGCCTCGAGCCGTTCTCCGGCTTCGATCTCGAGACGGGCTACCACCAGGCGCGCGATGCGAGCGGCGCGCGGCTCTACAACGCGCTGACGCTCGGCGCGCGCTACGCGCTCAGCCCCAAGTGGGAAATCGAGGGCAAGGAGACGATCTCCGCGCGCGACAACAACGATCAGCTCGCGTCGTCGTTGACCCTGCGCCGCTTCGGTCACGACTTCGTGTTCGAGATCGAGTCGTCCTACACCGCCGGCGAAGGCTCCGGTTCGCTGCGCTTCAACTTCATGCCGCTGTTCGCCTGGCGCCGCAACGAGATGTCGATGCTCGACAAGTGGCGCGCGCTGCGGCAGTGATCGCTTCGAAGCGCGGGTCGCGACGCGGCGCGCACGAGCAGCGTCGCGGCGCAGTAGAATCCGCGGCCCAATGGAACTGTTCGGACTCTCGCCGATCGAAATGGTCGTGGTCGTGGTGGCCGCGATCCTCGTGTTCGGCGGACGCTTGCCGCAGGTCGCCGGCGAGGCCGCCGCGACGCTGCAGAAGGTCAAGCGCTCGTTGACCGATCTGCGCCGCGACACCGGCATCGATCAGGAGCTGACCAAGGCCAAGCGCGAGTACGAGGAAGCGCAACGCAAGGCGCGTGCGCTCGACGTCGCCGGCGCCGTGAAGCGCGAAGTGGCGAGCGCTCGTCAAGGCGTGCGCGACGTGCTCACCTCCGGCCAGGAAGCACCGACCGCGACCGTGCAGCCTGTTGCTCCCGCGCTCGCAGACACTTCGACGGCGCGGTCAGCAACTCAGGCTCCGAGCGTCGCGCCGAAGCTCGACGCGCCTACGCCGCCTGACTCGGCGGAGGCTTCTGATCCTGGTCGAGGTTGAGCAGCACCGCTGCGTCGGCCTCGTCGAAGATCTTGTTCCAGTCGCCGATCTGACCGCCCTCGCCGCCGCCGAGCGTTGCTTCGACGCTCAAATTCTCGGCGAGCCAACGGTTGTTCGATTCGACGGTGCCGATCACGGGCATCACGTGCAGTTCGGTCTTCGACGCGAGCAACCCGAGGATCTCCGCGGGCACGAGCGTCGGCATGCACACGGTGAGCACCTGCTTGTGGCGCGCGAGCGGCACGAGCCGATGTTGACGCAAGAAGGCGTGGTCGAGTCCGTTGAGCGCTTCGGGCGACGGCAAGTACATGTCCACCGGCAGGAACGGCAAGCCGTAGATGTCGCACACGATGCGCGCGAGATCCCAGTCGCCGATCAGGCCGTCGGTGACGAGCAGCTCGGGGAACGGCGTCGGTCCGGCCGCGCTCAGCTGCAAGGCGAGCTTCAGGCGTTGCGGTTCGACCATGGCGCGCTGACCGAGGATCTCGGCGAGGCTCGCGTAGTCGAGGCGATGTGTGTTCTTCAAGCTGCGGGTCCCGGTGGAGACCGCGTTATCGGACAGTCGACGGCCCGCGCCTGAAGCTCGAAGTTCTTTCCGAGTTGCGTTGCGACAACGCGAGCCGCGTCGGCGCTCACGTTGCGGCCGCGCCCCCCACCGAAGCGCGCGGCGCGTGTGAACGCGAAGCCTCACGGCGGCCCAACGCGCCGCTTCCGCTCGCCTCCGCGCGATGGCCGGTCGCTCAACGCTGAGCGCAGCACGCAAAGGCGCTGGTTGCTGCCGCTGCGTCCGTCGAACAGCCGAGCGCTCTCACACGTCGAGGTTCGTGACCTCGAGCGCGTAGCGTTCGATGTACTCGCGGCGCGCTTCGACCTGATTCGACATCAGCACGGTGAAGATCTCGTCGGCCACGAATTCGTCGTCGAGGCGCACCTGATAGAGGCGGCGACGCGTGGGATCCATCGTCGACTCCCACAGTTGCTCGGGGTTCATCTCGCCGAGACCCTTGTAGCGCTGCACGTCGACCTCACCCTCGGTCGACTTGCGCACGGCGCGCATCAGCTCGAACAGGTTCGCGCACTCGTGGGTCGACTTGCCGCGCGTGATGTCGAAGCGCGCGCCCTTGATCGACAGATTCTTGGCCTCGAGATCGGCGAGCACCTCGGCGACTTCCGCAGCGTGCGGCAGGCGCGCGGCGAGCACGTGCGCGTCGTCGCGCGCCACCTTGCACTCGGGCCCGTCGAAGATGTTGAGCTCGCCGCGCACTCCGACCTTCTGCAGCTCGATGAAGTCGGCGAGCTTCTCGGCGCTCTCGAAGAAGTGATCGCTGCCCTGTGCGCTGGCCCAGTGCGACGCGACCTGCGTGCCGTCCCAACTTTCGATCAAGCGTTCGGCCGGTGCGCGCGTCCACAGCGGAATCGCGCGTTCGAGCGCTTCTTCGAGCCGACGCAAACCGTCGAGCACCTCGGTGAGGTTCGCGCCCTTCCATTCACGGTTCGCGGCAGGCTCGCGGATCGTCGTCGATTCGGCCGCGAAGTCGATCAGCGCGCGGCGCAGCTCGGGCTCGCTCGAGATGTAGCGTTCGCCGTGCTTGGACTTCACGCGGTACAGCGGCGGCTGCGCGATGTAGAGCATGCCCTGCTCGAT
>CAYHRR010000014.1:0-6389 GCA_964358875.1 uncultured Planctomycetaceae bacterium
CTGCGTCGAGCCGCTCGTCGCCGTCGGCGTCGACGTGCAGCGTTTCCGCGAGCGAGCGCGTCTGGCACAGGATTTCGACTTCGACGCGCGCGCCGGCGACAACGACGCGCGAACTCGAATGCGAATCCGGATGACGTGCCGCGCACGCTCCGACGACGCAAAGCAGCGCGGCGATCATCGGCGACTCGGCTCGCGCAAGGCGACTCTCACTTGATCCCGAGCGCCGTGACGGCGCGCCGCTTGAGCGCGACGGCCCGCGCATGGGTCGGCTCCAGCGTGAGCACTTGCTCGAGGTTCGACACGACGTCCTCGAAACGCTGCTGCTTGAAAAACAGCTCGCACGCATCGACGACGTACTCGCGATTGGTGCGGTCGAGCGTCGACGCGCGCAACAAGTGCTGCTCCGCCTCGTCGAACCGCCCGAGTGCCGTCAAGGCGAGCCCGGTTCCGTTTTCGAGCACGGCTTGCGGCACATGGGAGCGCGCGTCCTTCGTCCACAAATCCAAGGCCGCCTGCGCGCGACCGTGCTCGATCAACAACTGCGCCGTGTCGCTGTACAACTCGAGCACGTCGGGCCGTCGTGCCAGACCCGTGCGGTACAGCGCGAGCAATTCATCGAACGCTCCACGCGACAGCAGCAACGGACGCAACGCAACCAGACTGGTCCTCGGATTGGGGTACCAGAAGGCCGCGCCGAGCCGCCAACGCGGATCACCCGGCGCCGGCTCCCACTCGAGCGCCTCGCGCCACGTGCGCTCGGCCAGTTGCGGCTTGCCCAGACGCAGATACAGCGTCGCCAACGTCTCGCGCGCCGTCTCGTTGCCCTTGGCCGGGTGCGCGTCGACCGATTGCTTCTCGACCACGGCTGCACGCTCGAAGTCGCCCTTGCGGAACAGCATCACCGCCAAGTTGTGGGCGATGAAGTAGTTGTGCGGCTGCACATCGACCGCACGTTGGAACAAGCGTTCGGAGTCACCCCAGATGCGCGTCTGCGCGTTGGAGGCCGCAGCGAGTGCGGCGCCGAGCGCGACCGCAACGGCGAGCACGAGCGCACCCGCCTTGCGTCGCGCTCCGTCGCTCGAGAGGCGTGCAATCCAAAGCAACACGACGGCCGCGAGCGCAATCGACAAGGCCGTCGAACACAGATGCGCGTAGCGATCGGCGACCTTCTGCGCGCCGCTCTGACGGAGTCCGAGCACCGGCGAAACGAGCACGCCGAACACGAACCAGGTCGTGAAGGCTCCCGGGAAACGACGCGCAAACGCCGCGAGGAGCAGCGTCACCCCGACGACGGCGAGCATCGCGGCGACGTAGATCGGCGCGGTCGGCGTGAAGTCGAGTTCGAGCAGGTAGTGGCACGACAGGTCGCTCGGCCAAAGCGTTTTCACGACGTAGAAGCACAGTCCGTAGCAGGCCTGGGCGGCGCGCTGCAGCACTCCGTGTTCCTCGAAGGACATCGCCGCGCCGATCGCCTTCTGCGCGGACGAGGCCTGCATCGCCGCGTACAAGGCCGGCGGCACGAACAGCAGCTTCTCGACGATCAACGCGTTCCAGCCGCTGCCCTCGCGCGCGCTGGTCCTCGGTCGCCGCAAGGGAAACACGTCGAGCGCGAGCAACACGACGGGAAACGTGATGCCCCAAGCCTTCGAGAGCAGCGACGCGGCGAACGCGACCAAAGCGAGCGCGAGCCAACCGACACGGCTCGCTCCGCAGCGCGCTGAGCGCAGGTAGGCGAGCAACGACAAGATCAGGAACAAGGACGACAACAAGTCGCGCCGCTCGGTGGCCCAGGCCACGTTCTCGACGCGAAGCGGATGCAATCCCCAGCTCGCCGCCGCCAAGAACGCGCAGGCGTGCAGTGCCGTGTCCGCCGCACGATCGAGCACGACGGGCGCTCGGCGCGCGCTCACCCAGCCGACGCTCCAACGCAGCAACTCGAGCGCGAGGAAGTAGAACGCGAGCACCGCCGCCGCATGCACGGCGAGATTCGTGCGGTGAAAGGCCGCGGCATCGAGGCCGTACAGCGCGTAGTCGACGCCGAAGGTCAACCAGGTCAGCGGATGCCAATGCCCGACGTGGTAGCTCGACCACATCCAGTGCAGGTTCTCGCGCGTGAGGCCGCGGAAGGCGTAGTTGAGCTCGAAGTTGAAGTCGTCGTCGAGGGCGACGAAACCTTGCGTCGCGCAGGGCCAAAAGGCGGCGAGCACGGCCGCGATCAAGCTCAGCGGCAAGGCCCAGCGCCATGCGCGTCCCAACGGGCCTTCGTGTATCGCAGCGGGTGGAATGCGTTCGGCCATGCGCGGGTGCGGATCCTACTGCGCTCGAATACGCGCCGAAAGCGCGCGCGGATTCCGACTTCGGCTGCAAGACGCGCTCACGCCCGCGACATCTGCCACGTAGCGTGCGCAGCGCAGCATGACCGCACGAGGTGAATCTTTTCCGCAACCCCACTCCACCCGACGCTTGACGGCGGCGGAGTTCGCGCATTCGTACGAAAGTTGCGCGGCGCAGCTGTGGACGCTGGCGGCGGCGATCATGGGCGAGCGCGCAGAGGTCGACGACATCGTGCAAGAAGCATGCGGCATCGCGCTGGGCAAGCTCGACGTGTTCGAGCGCGGCACCAGTTTCCCGGCCTGGATGGCCGGCATCGTGCGCTTCACGGCGCTGAATCACCTGCGCGCGCGACGACGACGCCAAGCGCTCGTCGAGCTCGATGTCGAGCAACTTTGGGAGCGCGGCGTCGAGACCTCCGCGGCGACGGTCGACGCGCGCGGCCGGCTGCTCGACGGCGAGGATTTCGACGAGGCCGTCGTGCGCGCGCTCGCGGCGCTGACGCCTGCCGCACGCGCGTGCTTGTTGCTGCGCACGTTGCGCGAACTCGAGTACCGCGAGATCGCGGAGCTGCTCGCGATCCCCGAAGGCACGGCGATGAGCCACGTTCATCGCGCGCGCGCCGCCATGCGCGCAACATTGGCGCAGGGAGCTACGCGATGAAGTCCGACGACGAACTCGACCTGTTCCTCGACCACGGTTTCGATCCGCAACGGCGCGCCGAGTTCGCGCGGCGGCTCGCGCGTGAACCCGAACTCGCGGCCCAAGGCGCACTTCAAGCGCGCATCGACCGCTCGTTGCGAGCGCGGTTCGGTTACGCGCACGCAGCACCATCCGGTGTCGCCGTCGCGCGCGTCGCTGCACCCGAGCGCCCGCGCCGGCGGCACGCGCTCACTTGGATCGCAGCTGCGGCCGCACTGCTGATCACCGCCTTCGTGCTGTGGAAGCGCCGACCTTCCGAGTCGAACATCGACGAACTTGCCTTGGTCATGCGCGCCGCACGTGAACGTGCCGAAATCGCGCCGCCCTCGAGCGACACGTGCTCGCTCGGCAGCGGCTGGGTGCAAGCGCGCCTCGGCCTCGCGCTGGTTGCGTGCACTTCGTGGAACACGGCACCGAACAGCGCGCCTGAGGTCGTCGGTGAGTGGCCGGTCGACGGCACACCTTTCGACGCTTGCGTCGTGCTTCGCGCGGGCGCGACGACGTACTTGGTGTGGACCGTGGCGGCGGAGCGCGCGCCGACGAGCTATCCGACGCCGGCCTGTGGCGTGACGATCGCGCGCGGCCGCGTCGACGACACGGTGGTGTGGATCGAGTCGCGCGACTCGGGGAGCGAGTTGTTGCGAGCCCTCGGCGCAGCAGCGCCCGAAACGCAGCAGTGACTTGCGGCGCAGCGGCGCGACTCGGCGTGAGCGTTCGGCATACGCGGCGAGTGTGCAGTCGGAGCTGGTAGCGCAACGCGGCGCGCACCAGAATCCGCGCCATGAGAAACACCGCCGTTCGCTTGCTGTGCGTCGTTCCGTTCGCCGCACTGTTGCTCGCAGCAAAGGCCTTCACGGTTTCCCCTGACGCGCAGGCTGCCGCGGTCGCGGTGCAAACCACCAAGCTCGCCGACACGCTGTTCATGCTCGAAGGCAAGGGCGGCAACATCGGCGTGTGCGTCGCGCCCGACGGCGTGTTGATGATCGACGACGAGTTCGCCGACATCGCTCCGCAGATCCAGAGCGCGATCGACGCGCTCGCGCCGAACGCCGGCGCACCGAAGTACCTGATCAACACCCATTTCCACGGCGACCACACCGGCGCCAACGCGGTGTTCGGCAAGCGTGCGTTGATCGTCGCGCACGATTCCGTACGCGCGCGCCTGCTCGACGCCAAACCCGAGCCGATGGCGCCGAGCGGCTTGCCGACCGTGACGTTCAACGCACAACTGTCGCTCCATCACGGCGCGCAGGAGCTGCGCTTGACGCACTATCCGCACGCGCACACCGATGGCGACGTCGTCGTCGAGTTCATCGGTGCGAACGCGTGGCAACTCGGCGACTTGTTCTTCAACGAGCGCTTTCCGTTCATCGATCTCAGTGCGGGCGGCAGCGTCGACGGGCTCGTCGCGGGAGTCGATGACGTACTCGCCAAGATGAGCGCGACGGCGCGGATCATCCCGGGCCACGGCGCGCCGGCGCGGAAGGTCGATCTCGAGCGCTACCGCGACATGCTCGTCGATTGCCGACGCATCGTCGCGGCGGCACTTGCCGCCGGACAGAGCCGCGAACAAATCGTCGCTGCGAAACTGCTCGCGCCCTACGACGCTTGGTCGTGGTCGTTCGTCTCGAGCGACAAGTTCGCGCACACGCTGGCGAGCAGCCTGACGAGCGCTATGGCGCGAAAGTGACGCGCCAACCGTTCGACAGGTTGAGCTGCGCGGCGCACGGCGAAGCGAGATCGCGGTGCCAGGCCTGGAAGTACCACGTCGAGCCGGGCGTGATCGATCCGCCCGAGGCTGCGACCGGTTGCGTCAGCACGTAGGTTCCGCCGGCGCCCGCCGACTGCACGCCGAAGCGCTGCAGTTGTCCCGCGACGCAGCGCAGTCCGTTGCCGAAGGATTGGCCGAGACCGCCGTTCTTCCAAGCGGTGCCCATGTAGAGGATGCCCGGCTGATTCGGCGGCACTTGCGTGCACAAGAACGAGGCGTCGTCGAGCGAGCAACTGGCACCGCCCTGGTTGATCAGCTTCGAGCCCAGTCCCGTTGAATTGGCGCAGCCTTCGCCGCTGATCGAGAGGTTCGCGCAAGGACACGCGGCAGCGCTGCCGTCGCCGGAGCAGTAGGCGTCGCCCGGACTCGGCTGGCAATCGTCGGGCACGCCGTTGAGGTCGAGGTCGAATTGCGAGCCACCTGCGATTTCGCACACGTCGCCGACGGCGTCGACGTCGCAATCGGCCTGCGTGGGATTGCTCAACGCGACGCAGTTGTCGATGCAATCGGCGACACCGTCGGCGTCGGTGTCCGTGTCGACGACGCCGCATCCGCATTGGCCCGCGCTCAATTTCGCCGGATCGCTCGGGCAACCGTCGAGGCAATTGGGCGTGCCGTCGCCGTCCGTGTCCGTGTCGGCGACGCCGCAACCGCACAGCCCGGCGCTCTGCTTCGCCGGATCGAGCGGGCAGCCGTCGAAGCAATCGAGTGTGCCGTCGCTGTCGGAGTCGACGTCAGCGACGCCGCAACCGCACGCGCCGGCCGCGATCTTGTTCGCGTCGGTCGGGCAGCCGTCGAAGCAATCGAACGTGCCGTCGCTGTCGGTGTCGACATCGGCAACGCCACAGCCACACACGCCCGGCGCGAGCTTGTTCGCGTCGTTGGGGCACGCGTCGTTGCAGTCCGCGGTGCCGTCACTGTCGGTGTCGATGTCGGCCACGCCACAGCCGCATTGGCCGGCCGCGACCTTGTTCGGATCGACGGGGCACGCGTCGTTGCAGTCCGCGGTGCCGTCGCTGTCGGTGTCCGTATCGAGCACGCCGCAACCGCATTGGCCGGCCGCGATCTTGTTCGCATCGTTCGGGCAACCGTCGAAGCAGTCGAAGGTCCCATCGCTATCGCTGTCGAGATCGGCAACGCCGCACCCGCACACGCCCGCCGCAATCTTGTTCGCGTCGGTCGGGCAGCCGTCGAAGCAATCGAAAGTCCCATCGCTATCGCTGTCGAGATCGGCAACGCCACAGCCGCACACACCCGGCGCGAGCTTGTTCGCGTCGTTGGGGCACGCGTCGTTGCAGTCCGCAGTGCCGTCGCTGTCGGTGTCGATGTCGGCCACGCCACAGCCGCATTGGCCGGCCGCGACCTTGTTCGGATCGACGGGGCACGCGTCGTTGCAGTCCGCGGTGCCGTCGCTGTCCGTGTCCGTGTCGAGCACGCCGCAACCGCATTGGCCGGCCACGATTTTGTTCGCGTCGGTCGGGCAACCGTCGAAGCAATCGAACGTGCCGTCGCTGTCCGTGTCGACATCGACGACGCCACACCCGCACACGCCCGCCGCAATCTTGTTCGCGTCGGTCGGGCAACC